>CAYNEQ010000148.1:0-1502 GCA_964396295.1 uncultured Gammaproteobacteria bacterium | reverse complement strand
ACCAAAATTCTCAACCAGAATTGTTAGACGTTGTTGGAAGTGTGGTCGTAACCGCAGCTATATGGGCAAGTTTGGTTTGTGCAGAATTTGTTTTCGTGAGCTGGCAAATCAAGGTAAGATTTCCGGAATCCGTAAGGCTAGTTGGTAAAATAATTATTTAATTTTAAATTCATAATAAAATCGCAAGTTAATAAGCTACATACTATATATGATGACGGATCCTATCGCTGACATGTTAACCCGCATACGCAATGCCTCTCTGGTACATAAAAAAGAGGTTGTGTTGCCATTTTCCAAAATCAAATTGGCGATTGCTAATATTTTGGTTAGAGAGGGTTACCTAAAAAAGGTAGAAGAGAAGAAAGATGTTCATCCATATTTATTATTGACTTTGCAGTATCATAATGGCGCTCCAGCCGTCACGGTTATCAAACGGGTCAGTAAACCGGGCCATAGACGTTATGTAAAGAAAGATGAGATTGAACGCGTGCTCAGTGGTTTCGGGGTTGCGATTTTATCTACTCCAAAAGGCTTGCTTACCAACGAAGAAGCGAGAAAAGAACAAGTTGGCGGCGAACTTATCTGTGAAGTATACTAAGAAGCAATAAGCTATAAATGTATGTCTAGAATCGGTAAACAAATAATTACTTTGCCAAGTGGCGCTACCGCTGGTTTGGAAAAAAACCAAATTGTGGTTAAAGGTCCAAAAGGTGAATTGCGTCAAACTATTCATCCTCGCGTAACGGTGGTTATAAACGGTAATGAAATTACCGTGCAAGTGGTTGATGAAAATAATAAGCAAGATCGAGCCTTGTGGGGCACTGTCGCGAGTTTGGTTCAGAATATGGTAGAAGGCGTTACGGCTGGTTTTAAGAAACAGCTTGAAATCAATGGTGTCGGTTATAAAGTCAATTTGAAGGGCGCTAATTTGCAGCTTGAAGTCGGTTTCTCCCATCCGGTAGAAGTAAAACCACTTCCAGGCATTAAATTTGCTGTAGAAAAAAATCTAATTACTATTGAAGGCGCTGATAAACAGATCGTCGGTGAAACCGCCGCTCAGATTAGAAAAATCAAGAAGCCAGAGCCATATAAAGGCAAAGGTATTAAATATGTTGAAGAAACTATCCGCCGCAAGGCTGGTAAGACTGCGGCTAAAGGCGCAGCGTAATCTTCATCTCACTTATTACGTGTATGAAACGAGTATTTGAAAAAAATAAAAGTAAATTACGCCAGGTTCGCCATTTGCGCGTCCGTAAAGTTGTTATTGGTACGGCCGCTGAACCTCGCTTGTCTGTCTTTCGCAGCAATCGTGGTATGATTGTGCAGTTGATTGATGATGCCGCTGGTAAGACCTTGTGTTACGCATCTGCTGCCGAAGTGAAAGAAAAAAAGGCTGCTGACAAAACCGGTAAGTCTGCGATAAGCTATAATCTCGGCAGTATTTTGGCCGGCAAAGCTAAGGCCAAAGGTATCACAAAAGTCAGATTCGATCGTGGTGGGTA
>CAYNEQ010000147.1:0-1527 GCA_964396295.1 uncultured Gammaproteobacteria bacterium | reverse complement strand
TGGCACTTCTATCTCGACTTCATTAGTTAAATATTTCAAGGTCAATGATTTGTTTTTTTCCTTGGCAATATCTTTAGTTAGTCCACTATAGACCACTTCTCCGCCAAGTTCACCGGCCATTGGCCCTAGGTCTACCAGATAGTCTGATTCTTTGATCGTGCGCTCGTCATGCTCCACAATAATGACGGTATTATTTTCATCTCGTAATGATTTTAACGTATTTACCAACCGCTCAGTATCTCGTTCATGCAACCCAATCGTTGGTTCATCAAGCACATATAAGGTATTAGAAAGATGCGAGCCAATTTGTGAGGCCAAGCGGATTCTCTGCGCTTCACCGCCAGACAAGGTGTGGGCCTCGCGCGTCAATGTAATATAATCTAAACCAACTTCTAATAAAAATTTATAGCGATCATTAATTTCTTTAATGATATTGTGCGCAATCATCATCTGACGTTCATTGAGTTTCTTGCCATACTCCCTGAAAAATTCATACCCTTCTTCAATCGTCAGCGAAGAAACCTCGTAAATATTTTTATTTTTAATCCGTACAGACAAGGACTCAGGTTTTAATCTTTTTCCTTGGCACTCAGGACAAATTTCTTTACTAAATGCTTCGACTTTGCCCAAACCACCACAAGCCACACACGCCCCAGCTGGACTATTGAATGAAAATAATCTTGGCTCAACTTCAGGAAAAGAAAAACCATCTGCCGGACAAGACCAGTGACTTGATAATAATCGCTCGCTTGAGTTTTTGCTGTTTTCTGAAAATAATACCGTGACCAATCCTTTGCTATGCTGCAAAGCACTTTCGACAGCTTCAAACAACCGCGTCTCGTCACTCGTCATCACTCGATCAATTACAATATCAATATTGTGTGCTTTGTTCCGAGACAATTCTATGCGGTCATGCAGAGAAAACAATTTACCGTCTACCCGAGCCTGCTCAAAGCCTTCGTTCAAGAAATCATAGAGCATCTGATAGTACTCCCCTTTTCTTCCACGTACAACCGGAGACAGAACCGTAACGGTCGGCTGTTTCAGCTCTTTGGCCATGCCCAAAATAATATCGATCATTTCTTCTGGCGATAATTTTTCGATTTTCAGTCCGCATTGAGGGCAAAAGACTTCTCCCAGTCTCGCATAGAGCACGCGAAAATAATCATAAATTTCTGTGAGTGTCCCGACAATAGACCGGGGGTTGTGACTCAAGGCCTTTTGGCCAATGGCAATAGCCGGTGATAAGCCGGTAATCTCATCGACATCAGCACGTTCCATCTGTCCCAAAAACTGACGGGCATACGGCGACAAGGATTCTATATATCGACGCTGTCCTTCGGCAAAAATAGTATCAAAAGCCAGCGATGATTTGCCACTGCCTGAAACGCCGGTAAACACCGTCATTTTATTTTTTGGCACTTCCAAAGATACGTTCTTCAAATTATGCACTCTGGCTTTTTTGATTGTATTTTTATCTTCCATATGATTCGTTTAAATTAACTTGCTGTTTGTATAATGGGGTTT
>CAYNEQ010000146.1:0-1576 GCA_964396295.1 uncultured Gammaproteobacteria bacterium | reverse complement strand
TTTAGCATTGCTGATAGCTTCATCAGCAATTCGATATTCTTTCAATTTAAAAATTTCATTACAGACGCTTTCGTCGGCTTCGTCGCGGAGATGGAACTGATATTTTTGATTCAAAAATTGAATATCTTTCTGCATAGAAAAAAACAAAAAACTAATTCTGGCTATCATTATCAACTTCTATAACATCCTTCATGCATCCACAAAATTTTTTTATTAACTCCAAAGCTCTTTCTTTCCTAGTTTCTTGCACTCTGGTACTAATACCGAACTCGTCAATAAATGTTTTAACTTTTGGCAAAGCCACATCACGTGTTTTGTTTTCAAAATTTATAAACCATTTATTTTCTAAACCTTTAAACTCAACACTTATTAATGTTTCTGGGTCACTGTCATCTGCAGGCTCAATAGTAAAACAAAAATTTGTTTTTGGCTCATATTGCGAGCCGTTCCGAACAGCATCTAACTCAAACATCAAAGATGCTCCTATTATTTTTTTCGTTTCCATGTCTTCATGCTCGACAAAAGAATACTTCGTAGACCCGCCTTCTTCTACCAAATCTCCGGGATTTTTTAAAAAATCCACAATTTCTGCATCTTGTGATAATTGAGCAAGCCCAATACTATCAATTATAGTTTGAATTTCTCTTAACGCTTCAACCGCATCATTAAACGCCTGGCTCTGGTCTCTAAATTCAAAACTTGGACTGTCTGGAGAACTCATACTTAAAATACTAGATTAATTAAAATCCAAATTATTATAGCACATACTACCTTTTTGTCATTTACACAAAAACAAAAGACCGCCTACCCATTAATTTCTACTATTTATAAAAATTAATGGGCATGTGGCGGTCTCCGTTGTACAAATCAGAAATCCCCCTCCATGCGGACTTCTGCTCGGCGCCTGTTGCGCGGCGCCGGAGTGCGCGCAGCCAGAGAGACTGCTACGCGCTGAGCTCGACCTGGCCGACCATCGGCTTGTTGGGCGACTGCCGGAAGTTCACCTCGCGGTAGTCGAGCACCTTGAAGCTGATGTTCTCCGCCGCCGTCCCGAGCGCGAGAGCCGCACCGGCCTTGGCCGCCTTCTCGGTGTAGAACGTGGCGGAAGCCTGGAACAGCGGGTGGATCACCCGCAGGAAGGCGCTGTCGCCGTCACCGCGCTTCTTGCTCGGCAACGTTGCACAGCCACGCTCGGCAGACCACCGCACCTCAGGGTTCGCCTTGTCAGAGCCACGGGTCACGAGAAGATACACGGTACGCTTCTTCATCGAAGACTCCCTTTTGCCAGCACTTCGCAAGCATTACCTCTGATCTTAGAAGCTCCCACATGGGAAAGGCCCCTCAGCCTCAGACCAACGCAGACGCGCGGCCTAGCTTCCAGTAACTTAAGCAAATCCGTTGCCATACTGAACATAGATAAGAAATTTTAATTCTTCGCTCTGTTCAGAATGACAGCTGAAAAGCCCAAAAAGAACTGCTAGATTATAGTCATAAAACAGCCAAAAGTCAATATAAATTATGCACAGAAATAATAATCCTCCGAGATATTATCCGGAGGATTATTACATACTTAATC
>CAYNEQ010000145.1:0-1576 GCA_964396295.1 uncultured Gammaproteobacteria bacterium | reverse complement strand
GCATTTTTGAGTTGAAATACTTCTTCTCAAGCCATGTGAGTACAGATTCTGGCGGCGAATGTTCCTCTACCGCCATACGCGCCCTGATCAAAAAATTAGTCAGCGCAGAGAATCCTAAGAAGCCTTTAAGTGACAGTAAGATTACCGATTTACTCGGCGAGCAAGGCATTCAAGTTGCGCGCCGCACCATCGCAAAATATCGCGAATCACTCAATATTCCGCCGTCCAACGAGCGCAAAACACTTTAAAAAAGCTGTCGGCACAATCCACGAACATCTAGAAGGACTAAAGAAAAAAGGTTTTATAAAAAGAAAAAAATCCATACGTGATATTGAAATTGTAAAAGATAATGGTTTAATTAATATACCTTTAATAGGAGTGATAGCAGCTGGTCAACCTATAGAGGCTATTCAAACAATGAACGAATCTGTAACTATTGCAAGAAGTGAAATTAATTCGAATTCAAAATATTACGCTTTAAAAGTGGCTGGGAACAGCATGGTAGATGATGGTGTTTTTGACGGAGATACGGTGATAATTAGAGAACAACACGATGCCGATGATGGGCAGATGGTCGTAGCAATAATAGACGACAATCAAGCTACTCTAAAAAAAATATATAAAGAAAAAAACAGGATTCGACTACAACCAGCTAATCAAACACTTCTACCTTTTTATCGCACAGAAGTTGAAATTAGAGGAAAAGTCATAAAAATAATTAGAAATTTAGAAAATACTTCTCCAACACCTCAAACAGGCTATTCTCCTATCAAAACCTCGCATAATAACCTGCAAAATTATAATGAAATTTTTACAGATAAAAATTTTAAATTAAATAAAATATATAATATCGACTGTCTAGAACTTACAAAAAAAATCAAAGATAACTCAATTGATATGATTTTTGCCGACCCGCCATATAATTTAAGCGCAAGTAATTTTAAAATGAAATTTTTTAAATCCGGCGGATCAGATTTAACCACAAATAAGGGGATTTGGGATAAGTACAGCGAAGACGAATTCGAGCGTTTTACAAAAGAATGGCTATCTGAATGTTTTAGAATTTTAAAAAGAAACGGCTCAATTTGGGTTGCCGGAACTTATCACAACATCTACTTAACTGGCTATTTAATGAAAAAACTGGGGTTACAGATTTTAAATGAAATACTCTGGCATAAATCTGACGCGACACCTAATCTTTCCTGCACCAGATTTGTTGCCGATCATGAAAATTTTATTTGGGCAAGAAAAGGGAAAGGAAATATATTCAACTATGAAACTATGAAAAAAATTAACGGCGGAAAACAAATGCGATCTATTTGGACAAAAGGAAAAACAACCGGCGGAAAAAAAATTCACCCAACTCAAAAACCCGAATGGCTATTAGAGAGAGTTGTTATGGCGACATCTAATCCAAACGACATCGTTTTTGACCCCTTCATAGGTTCTGGCACTACAGCAGTTATTGCAAAAAGGTTAAAAAGACAATACTTAGGCGCTGAACTTGATAAAAATTTTTTTAAAATTGCAAACAGTAGAATAAGCGATACACAAATATGCAACGACATTATTTAAT
>CAYNEQ010000144.1:0-1601 GCA_964396295.1 uncultured Gammaproteobacteria bacterium | reverse complement strand
TGGAATGTTTGGGAAGGACTGATAATGATTCCAAGACTTCATGTACGGCTTGACCTAAGGCGAGCGACGGACTCATTAATTTCACTTTATGATTTGTCTTGGGGTCACGATAGACATTTTTCAGATAATAACTGCGCGGACAACGCAAAAAATCACTAATGGAAGTATGCGATACCCAGGTAGCCGTATACTTATCAGGCATAAAAAAGATTACTCATCCAAAACTTTTCCGAGCGCATCTTCTTCATCATAGCCTTCATCTTCCAGCTGCTGCAGCTTGGCTGCCTGCTCCTCATCGAGATCAAATTCGGTCATCAAATCATCCACCGCTTTTTCCATCTCATCCGAAGACAGACTATCATCAGTAGCCGGTGCCGGATTAGTATTTTGCATATCTTCATCTTGTGCCATATAGATAAACTTATTTTATAATTCAATATATTTTTATTTCTTACCCCATCGCCACTCAGGTTTCTCGCCGGTTACATAACAAATAATAACCAGGATGACTGTGGAGAGAAAGAATGGTAGAGAAAAATTCATCAGGGTATCGCTATTAGAATGAGAAAGGCTGTCAATACTCCGAAACACCCTAATGTTGAAAATAAAATACATCACTAACACGAGCCAACCTTGCCAACTACTCGGCATCCATCCCCAGCCATAATTTTTTGCCTTGAACCAAAATTTTTTTACAGGTTCCATACACAGTTATTGTATAAGCTTTTTTCTAGGCTGGCAAATCTTGCAACACTTCGGCCACATGAATGGCTGGATCTACTTTGGAATAGGCTTTATAAATTTGACCCTCAGGATTGATGAGGTAGGAAATTCTTTTGACAAACGTTCCGCCCGCGCCGTACTCATTAATTACTGTTTTATTAATATCAGCTAACAAGGTAAAATTTAATCCGTATTTTTTGATAAATTCTTGGTGGCTTTCCGGTGAGTCAGCACTAATACCAAGGACTTTCAGTTTCAATTTTTCAAAGGCCGGCAAATTATCTCGCATACTACAGGCTTCAGTCGTACAACCCGGCGTATCGTCCTTAGGGTAAAAATATACTAAAACCCATTGTCCGAGATAGTCGGACAAGCTATGATTTTGACCGTGCTGGTCTGGTAAATTGAAGTCTGGAGCCTTGGTTTGCTCTAATAACATAAACTTAATTTACGACTAATATTCCTTGATCTTGTAGTGCTTTTTTCCATTCTTCCATTTGCTCGGCTGTAAGCCAAAGAAATGATCTTATCTCATCATCAATCTCATGGCTTTTAATTTTACCCTCAGCCACAATTTCACGGCACTCCAAAGCTCTAAAATAATCTTTTTTTAAATCTTCTCCTTCGTCACCACGAGAAGCTCTATCAATAGCTTCGTTATAAAAACGAATAAAATTTTTTACTTGCTCTTGAATTGAAGGATCCTCAAGATCTTTCTCTTTTCCTTTTACCCATTGCTTCAACAGGCTTTCAAATGGGCCTATCTCTACCTTTCTCTTTTGCCACCCTTCACCTCTAAATTCAATCATATAATAAATTTCAGCTTAAATTTGAGCCGAGAATGGGGATCGAACCCACGACCTGCGGTTTACGATACC
>CAYNEQ010000143.1:0-1609 GCA_964396295.1 uncultured Gammaproteobacteria bacterium | reverse complement strand
TAAACACCGTAGTATGCGGATCAGCGGCCATCTGTTCGAGATTGGGTGTTAGCCCAGGAAAATTTTTATTATAGACACTGGTCAAACGGCTGGAAAATGATTCAAAAAAGACAATGATAATATTTGGTTTTTGACCTCGGGGTATAAGAGTTTTTTTATCAGACAAATAAATCTTATCATGGTGCGCAATGTCAAATCGGTCGGTATTGTAAAAGAGGCCAAATTTTTCCAACTTTTTTTGCAAGGTCGGATCTAAATTCACAACCGGCTGTTCGCCTTTAAAATACTCATAAAAGTTTTTTACAATACTGAATTCCGGCGTATTTTGGAAAGAACTAAGGCCAAGTAATGAACCAAGCGCAACAAATATTAAAGCTAGGCTATAATATGCCCATTGGCGAAAAGAAGTTTGTCTGTAAGTATGAAGCATTTTTCTAATAAGCCAAATAAATGTTCCCAGAATTGCAACCCCCAAAATAATAGTTGTTATAAATAAACCGTTGAGCGCCAGCCCGCCAGCGCCATCTGCCACTTGCAACATAAGCGGACTGAAATACAGGCCGGTGAAATACATAATATTAATATTAACTACCCAACCTACTAATACTAGTACAAACAGAAGCACCCAGAGAGATAAGAATATATAGCGGAGGAATGATTTCATTTTCCAAAAAATAAGTGTAGCCACACAAAAAACGAACACAAAAAACATGGCCATGGCCCAGGCGCGGAAGAAGACAATGTTGTGAAATTTTAAATACGCGTCGAAATTTGCCAGTCGAAAAGCCAAATACTGGACAATCGAAAAAAATGAAAACAAGAAAAAAATTAATGCAAAGACATGCTTGTTTACTATTTTCCACTCCCTGGCATTGGCATGTCCCGACAAATATGTCTGTGTTTTGTAGAAAAATAGAGCAAAGAAAACGATAAACAGCAGCAAGCTCAACAGTTGGTTAGAACTAAAAAAAATCAAAAAGAATAAAGAAAAATAAAAAAATAAGCTATTCAAAAAACCGCCGAATTCTTTTTGCCAAAAAAAATGACGATTAAATCTGGCCGTGAAAAAATGATAAAGCCATTTGAAGATCTGATAACCGATAAATATTCCCACTGTACCGCCCAACACAAGCAAGATGAATTTTTTATGCGGACGATGAGCGAAATGGTACCAACCCCAACCGGAAACCATAATAAATGAAGCTGCCACAGTCTGCAGCAGCCCCAACCACAATTTAAATTTCTTTAAAATAACAGCTAACATTTTATAATTCTATTTCGTATTCTTTAGCTTGACGACGAACCTTTTTTTCTTTTTCCGTGACCCGTTGTTTTAGTTTGTGTTTTTTGATTTCAATTTCCAAAAAGTCACGCACCAGATCCACAGCTTTGTATAAATTTTCCTCTAGTTTTGCCGCAAACAATTCCTTACCGGGTAAATGTAATTTGCACTCAGCCATAAACATGTTGCCTTGATGACTATGTCGGCTGTTGATACCTAATATAACTTCGGCTTTGCTGATTCGATTATTATAAAATTTATTGAGAGCATTTATTTTTTTTGTGACATGATCTTTGATTGGCTGAGTGAGTTCCAATCCGCGGCCTG
>CAYNEQ010000142.1:0-1624 GCA_964396295.1 uncultured Gammaproteobacteria bacterium | reverse complement strand
AAACTTTTCAAATTTCGTACGGCATCTAACCCTTTTAGATGACCGACTTGTGGTTTGGCCAATCTACTTTCTTTTGTTTCGCCAAAACCAATTTGCACGGATTTTTTACCACTCTGTTTTTCTTCTCGCACTTCCACCACTTGGCAAGGACCAGCTTGCACTTTGGTCACTGGCACAACCATGCCGTTGGCTAGAAATACTTGAGTCATTCCTAATTTTTTACCTAAAATGAATTTCATACTATCCATGCTATTTCCGTCGCTCCGCCGTGGCGGAGTCGGATCTTTTTAAGTTCTTCTAACAAAAAACTAGAAGCGCGATTCAACAAAATAAATTCTTAAATCACGCTTCTAGCCCTTTTGATTTCCCGTCTGGGTTTTAAAAGGCTTGTGTTATAAATTATCAATAATTTTGCTCCCTAGTTTTTTCTGACCTGGTAAATGTTTTGCATTGCATCTTATTTACTCAGTCAAGATAAACTTGCCTAGATTTTACTATAATTTTCCTTGCCTGTCAAGGGTTTACATTTTTATTTCAATGTCGACTCCGGCTGGCACTTGCAAACTCATCAAAGCATCCACGGTTTTAGCGCTTGGATTTAGGATATCGATCAACCGTTTATGCACTCTCATTTCGTATTGTTCGCGAGCGTCTTTGTGCACAAAAGTAGAACGATTAACCGTAAATTTTGTCTTTTCGGTTGGTAGTGGAATTGGACCAACAATAGTTGCGCCATTTCGTTCGGCGGTTTCAATAATATTTTTTGTAGCCTGATCTATGATTTTATTATCATAGGCCCGGATTTTAATTCTGATACGGCCAATTCCTTCTTCTGTAGTAGTTACTTTTTTTGAGTGAGTGTCTTTCATAAAGAGCGAAACGCCCCCTCTGAGATATGTGATTTCAGAGGGGGCATCATAATTATTATTTTAAGATTTTAGTTACAACACCGGCACCAACAGTCTTACCACCTTCACGAATAGCAAAGTTCATTTTTTCTTCCATAGCAACCGGAGTGATCAAACGAACGGTAAAGCTAATTGTGTCGCCTGGCATAACCATTTCTGTAGCTGCTGGTAATTCTACCTCACCAGTTACATCAGTAGTTCTGATATAGAACTGTGGTTTATAACCTTTAAAGAATGGCTTGTGTCTACCGCCTTCTTCTTTGGTCAAGATATATACCTGAGCTTCAAAATCAGTATGAGGAGTGATAGTGCCTGGTTTGGCAATAACCATACCACGTTCTACATCTTCTTTCTTAGTACCGCGGAGAAGTAATCCGACGTTATCACCGGCTTGACCTTCCTTGAGCTGCTTGTTAAACATTTCTACACCAGTAATAACAGTCTTTTGTGTATCGCGGATACCAACGATTTCAGCTTCGTCATTCAAGTGGACGATACCTCTTTCCATACGGCCGGTTACTACGGTACCACGACCTTCAATGGAGAAGACGTCTTCGATAGGCATCAAGAATGGCTTATCAGTATCGCGTTGAGGTTGAGGAATATATTCATCAACAGCTTTCATCAAATCCAATACTGGCTTAGCGGCAGCTTCGTCAGTTGGGTTTTGCAAAGCTTGTAACGCAGAACCGCGGATGATAGGAGTGGTGTCGCCT
>CAYNEQ010000141.1:0-1627 GCA_964396295.1 uncultured Gammaproteobacteria bacterium | reverse complement strand
ATCCGGTAACGTAGGAAGTGGTAGGTGTGGATCTGATTCGTTTGCAGATAGAGCAGACCTTAAAACAATTCCCGACAGTCAAAAGTGTTATTATCTCTGTTAATGGCAAGACTGAAGATGTTTTACAGCCATGAGCCTTCAAGACATAGCAAAAAAATTTCCTCTCGCTCCCGGGGTGTATATTTGGCGAGATAAAAATCGAAAATCCCTGTACGTAGGCCGCGCAACCTCACTTCGTCGGCGAGTTTTGCAATACTTCAGAAAAGATATTGACCCGCGTATCGGCGAAATGGTCTCTTTGGCAAAATCAATTGAATTTTTACAGACTGACACCGTGTTGGAAGCGATTATTCTTGAAGCAAACCTGATAAAGAAATATTGGCCAAAGTATAATATTGAAGAAAAAGATGATAAGTCGTTTATTTTTTTAGTTATTCCAACCGGTGATTTCCCCAAACCTTTCATGGTGCGCGGTAAAGAACTTAAGAATTTTCCGATTCCCGAAGACAGAGTATTTGGACCATACCAAAGTTATACGACCCTAAGAACAGTGTTAAAAATCGTGCGACGAATTTTTCCTTACAGTACTTGTAAACAAGAGGGCAAGGCATGCTTTGATTATCAGATCGGATTGTGCCCGGGCGTTTGTATTGGTGCCGTAAGTAAAAAAGATTATCAAAAAAACATCGCTAATTTATTGTTATTTTTTAGAGGCGAAAAAAATAAACTATTAAAGAAACTTTCCAAAGATAATCCTGAAGCAGCACTGCATTTGAAACATATTCAGGATGTGAGTTTAATTTCCCGCGAAGATCTTGATGTTAGCGGGCATTTTAATCGTATCGAGGGCTATGACATTTCGCATTTTGCAGGTAAGGAAGTGTATGGATCAATGGTTGTGTTTACCAATGGCGAACCGGATAATAAAGAATATAGGTTATTTAAAATAAAAACGGTGACCAATAATGACTTGGATGCGCTCAAAGAAATGCTGGAGCGTCGGTTGAAGCATACCGAATGGCCAAAGCCGGATCTGATTCTCATAGACGGTGGCAAGCCGCAGATAGATTATTTGCGCCCAGTGATGGAGCAGTATCAATTCAAATCGCCCTGGCTCGGACTTTCAAAATTAAACGGTGACCATCTAGTATTTCCTGCAGGAACAAAAAATGTATTCAAGGATTTGGCAGAGACTATCAAACGCACTCTGCAGCAGGTCCGAGATGAAGCTCATCGGTTTGCTAATCGGGGGAGGAGTCGTGGTTATTTTAACAAAAATTTGAAATAATTAACTATTTTTACCCACCCTTTTTCATTGACATAAGAGTTATTTTGTGTTATCTTCTAGTGTTCTCTTCGGAGGGCCTGCCTCCTAGTGGGGCAGTACGGCAGCGCATAAAATATATAAAAAAGTAAAAAAGCTATACCTATATATGGCCCCCGTTTAATGTAAGGAGCGATGATAAGAAGTGTGGTTTTTTGCAACAAGCGCTGCTAAAACAAGTCGAACAGCAAACTGCCCCTCGAGCCTCTAGGTTAAAGGGGCTTGCCAAATGGCTGTGGCACTTTTGAGTGTCAACAGTCAAGGGAGTGAGAGATGTGTAATTGCAACAAGTCTCGCCATGTT
>CAYNEQ010000140.1:0-1667 GCA_964396295.1 uncultured Gammaproteobacteria bacterium | reverse complement strand
CATTATCTATGGTAAGGCTATTAATTTTTACACCTAAGTTGACCAGGCTGGCAAATCCATTACTTTGCTCTTGCGAAGTCGGACCTTTGAGCAATTGCTCAAGTGCTGCTCTGGCTACGGCCGTGGTTTTGGGGACAATTCTAGTCACTGGAAAAACTTTTTTACAGCTCATTTCTTGATCAAGATTACTATTGCTAAAATAAACTTGCAACTTCATTGTTGCTTCAGCCTGAGCAAACCTGATTGGCATAACCAGCGTCTTATCCCTAGACGGTTCACCGCTCGGATTTTCATTTCTAAAGACTAATTTACCTTCTGTGGCGGTCGTACTGAATTCTAAATTAACTTCAAAACGAACCGTAGAAGTCATCCATTCTGAGGTAGCGGTGAGCGACTCCTGGTCTAATACCTGATTAGCGGCATCATATAAAGTTACAGAACCGACTTGTCCTTCAAACCCGGTCCAACCGTTACCATTTACATAACCGGTGATTTGGAGTGGTGAGGATACAGTGTCTCCCGCTTTTACGTTCTCCACTATCAAACCTCTTTGATCCTCCACCACTGGCGGCGGATTATTGCCAGAAATCGGCGGTGCCATATTGCCTGATTTTCTAAATAAAGCTATAACAACGAACACTACAACTACTCCGCCTAAGATGATAAGTATCTTTTTCATATACAAAATATATTAATTAAGGTAGGGCTTTAAATATAGCCCGGTATAAGAATTTGGATTATCTCCTACTTCTTCGGGTGTTCCCTTGGCGACAACGATTCCGCCCTTGGCTCCGCCCTCTGGTCCCATATCTATAATATAATCCGCGCACTTGATAATATGCAAGTTATGCTCGATGACTACCACTGAATTTCCTTTTTCTACGAGCTTATTTAAGACTGCCAGAAGCAATTCAATATCATGATAATGCAACCCCACGGTTGGCTCATCCAATAAATACAAATTCTTTTTGCCAAGTGGCGCTGTGAGTTCACGCGCCAACTTGATGCGCTGTGCTTCCCCACCAGATAAGGTAGTGGCACTTTGGCCTAACCGCAAGTAACCAAGGCCGACTTCTTGCAGAACTTTTAGTTTATCAGTAATTTGATAAATGTGTTCAAAAAATTTAACCGCTTCATTGATGGTCATTTCTAGCACGTCAGCAATACTTTTATTTTTATGCTTGACCTGCAGCGTCTCGCGGCTAAAGCGTTTGCCGTGGCAAACCTCGCATGGTACTTCGACAGCAGGCATAAAGTGCATTTCAATCGTATTAAAACCGGCACCTTCACATGATTCACAACGACCGCCAGGACGATTGAATGAAAAACGTGAGTGAGTATAACCTCGCAGCCGAGCTTCTTCTAGGCTAGCATAAAAATCACGAATCGGTGTAAAAATTCCAGTATAGGTAGCCGGATTTGATCGTGGTGTGCGGCCAATCGGCGACTGATCAACAATCACGGCTTTATCTACGTATTCAGTGCCGGTAATTTTACTGACATCTTCCAATTTCTTGAATCGGCTTTTTATTCTGGCAATATTTTCATAAAGCACGTCATACAGAAGCGATGATTTGCCGCCGCCAGACACACCGGAAATGACAACTAATTTACGCAGCGGAATTTTGACATTTATATTTTTCAAATTGTTGGCCCGAGCCCCGACA
>CAYNEQ010000139.1:0-1691 GCA_964396295.1 uncultured Gammaproteobacteria bacterium | reverse complement strand
CGGTATACCCAAGTACACGTAACGCGACCTGCACAGATTCATTAACAATTTTGAAATATCCACCACCAGCTAATTTTTTAAATTTAACTAAGGCAAAATCAGGTTCGACACCGGTTGTGGCACAATCCATAAGCAAGCCAATGGTACCGGTCGGAGCAAGCAGGGTTGTCTGGGCGTTGCGGAAACCATATTTTTCACCCATCTCTAATGTTTTATTCCAACTTTCTCTGGCGGCAGCAAGCAAATAGGCTGGGGCATATTCAGGATTAATACCCATTGGTTTGACGGCCAAGTTTTCGTATTCATCTTCCGCAGCATTGAAGGCGGCGCGACGATGATTGCGCATGACTCGCAACATGTCTTCTCTATTTTTGGCGTAACCTGGGAATGGTCCCAATAATTTTGCCATCTCCGCAGAAGCGGTATAGGATTCTGCAGTCATTAAGGCGGTAATAGAAGCGGCAAAGGCCATGGCCTCTGGAGAATCATACGGAATACCGGCGGTCATGAGCACACTACCGATATTGGCATAGCCAAGACCAAGCGTGCGGAACATATAACTACCCTCGGCAATTTCTTTACTTGGGAACTGAGCCATCAAGATACTGATTTCTAAAACTACGGTCCAGAGTCTGGTGGTGTAGGCAAACGCATTTACATCAAAGGTAAAGGTGTCAGTATTGTAGTAATGAGCCAGATTGATAGAGGCGAGATTACAAGCCGTGTCATCCAAGAACATATACTCACTGCACGGATTGGAGGCATTGATACGACCGGATTTTGGCGAGGTGTGCCAATCATTAATCGTAGTATCAAACTGCACGCCCGGATCAGCACAAGCCCAAGCCGCATTAGCGATTTTGTCCCACAGAGCCGAAGCAGAGATGGTTTTCATGACTTTTTTCCCTACCCGACCCACCAAATTCCAGTCTTTGTTATTTTCAACGGCTTCTAAAAAATCCTGAGTGACCCGTACTGAATTGTTTGAATTTTGTCCGGAGACGGTCTGATAGGCTTCACCCTCATAGGAAGAGTCATAACCGCCCGCGATTAAGGCAGCGACTTTTCTTTCTTCTTTTACTTTCCAGTCAATAAAATCTTCAATATCCGGATGGTCGATATTAAGCACCACCATCTTCGCAGCGCGGCGAGTGGTACCACCAGATTTAATGGCGCCTGCCGCGCGATCTCCGATTTTGAGCCAGCTCATGAGACCGGAAGAGGTGCCACCACCGGAAAGTTTTTCGCCGGTGCCGCGTAAATTTGAAAAGTTTGTACCTGTACCACTGCCATACTTGAATAGTCTTGCTTCTCTAGTCCAGAGATCCATAATTCCGCCCTCATTTACCAAATCATCCTTAACAGACTGAATGAAACAAGCATGCGGTTGGGGATGGGTGTAAGAATCAGTGGAAGCAGTGAGCGTGCCAGTATCTGGATCAATATAATAATGACCTTGGGCCGGACCATTGATGCCGTAGGCCCAATATAAACCAGTATTAAACCATTGCGGTGAGTTTGGGGCTACACGTTGAGAGATAAGCATGAAGACTAATTCATCATAAAAAATCTGCGCGTCTTCAGGTGTGGCAAAATAACCATATTTTTCTCCCCAATACCGCCAGGTACCAGCAAGTCTATGGGCGACTTGTTTGACACTGTGTTCCGGGCCAAGTTGCGGCTGCCCTTTC
>CAYNEQ010000138.1:0-1717 GCA_964396295.1 uncultured Gammaproteobacteria bacterium | reverse complement strand
CCTGGCAGTCCGCGAAAGTGCTTTGGAACTGTATGGCTTTGCCAATAGTCAGGAGATAGAATTATTTGAAAAATTTTTGCTGGTGAGCGGGATTGGTCCAAAGACCGCCTTGCATTTATTATCCTTAGGTACGGTACAAGAAATTTCTACAGCCATTGCTAATGAAGATTTGGCCTACCTGACCAATGTGAGCGGTATTGGTAAAAAAACAGCAGAGCGGATTTTGGTGGAACTCAAAAATAAAATGGGGGCCGTGCCGTTTGGTAAAGCCGGTGTAGAAGGCGGTTTAGCTGATGTGATAGAAGGATTGGTGGCGCTTGGGTATTCTCAAGTTGAAGCAAGAAATGCGGTGAAGGATCTCAAAGTCGCTGGAAAAAACAGTGAACAAATTTTAAAAGAAGCGTTGCAAAGAATTAAATAAGTTTTATTTTTAATCTATACATATGGCCGAATTTTTAACAGTGGTCATGCCGTGGGTAGTGTTAGTGGTGCTGTTAGGTCTGCGCACTGTGCAGCAGTACGAAAAAGGTGTGGTGTTCCGATTAGGTAAAATCGTCGGCACTAAAGAGCCGGGGCTAAATTGGATTGTGCCTTTTATTGATCGTTTGCGAAAAGTTGATTTGCGCACCATTACCTTGCCAGTGCCAACGCAAAAAATTATCACTCGCGACAATGTATCAGTGGATGTGTCTGCCGTGGCGTATTATAAGGTCGTAGATACAGTGAAAAGTATTGTGGCTATAGAAAATGTCATGAGTGCCATTAATCAGATTGCCCAAACTTCTATCCGTAATATTGTTGGTAAATTTCAGCTCGATGAAATTTTAAGCGAACGTGAGGAGATTAATAAAAGTATTGCTGCCGTGCTTGATTCCCACACTGAAGCCTGGGGTGTAGTTGTGAGTGTGGTAGAGATAAAAGATATCGAATTACCGGAAGGCATGCAGCGCGCGATGGCCAAACAAGCGGAAGCTGAACGAGAAAAGCGGGCTAAGATTATTGCCGCTGAAGGTGAATTTTTATCTTCACAAAAATTAGCCGAAACAGCCGATATTATGGCCGCTCATCCGATTGCCTTGCAGCTTCGCAATCTTCAGACTATGGCGGAAATTAGTGTAGAGAAGAACTCGACTATTATTTTCCCAGCCCAATTTATGAGTACCATTGCTGATATTAAGAAATTCATGGGACAGGAAATGGGAAAGTAAAAAACGTCTTTAGTTAACAAAAAAACAGACAAATAATATTGTCTGTTTTTTCAAACTTGCTGCATTGACACCGCTTATACATTGCAGTATCATGTAGCTAATTTGGTTACTTTTAAAGGCTTTACATATGACTAGTGATAATTTACTTTTTTACGAAAAAAGGAAGGTATTGGGCAATATTTCTGTGCTCGGGGTACCTCTAGATCTTGGTAAAGATAGTGTGGGCACTGCCCTAGCTCCAGAGTATTTACGTACATGTGGGTTGCAGCAGATGTGTGAGAGCATAGGTCTGTTCTATAAAGATTTGGGGGATGTAGAATGTGAAGATCGAAAAAATGCGGTGATGGGCGATATTAAAATTAAATATCTGGATGAAATTAATCGAGTGGTAGAAAAAACAGCTGCTATTGTAAAAAATGAAATTAGTTTGGGGAATAAGATGTTGGTATTGGGCGGTGACCATGCGTTGTCTATTGGTACTATTTCCGGGGCTTCAGTAGCCTGTGACG
>CAYNEQ010000137.1:0-1719 GCA_964396295.1 uncultured Gammaproteobacteria bacterium | reverse complement strand
AGCAAGTTACAGAGCAAGAGATGGCAAGTTTTCCAGATCTGAAACCGTAAGAAACACTGCACTTATCGCACCCCAATGAGTAAAATTGACGCTAAGAATTGAATCGGTGGCAAAAGAATCACAGACAGAAGTCTTGTGAAGTAAAGAATGAGCAGAATGATCATGCCATAGCGAGAAAAAAACTGATCAACGCGAATCCCGATGTGACGAGGCAAAATACCGAACAAAATCTTACCTCCATCAAGCGGCTCGATCGGAATCAAATTAAAAAGACACAAACCCAAATTCAAAAAAAGATACTGCAAAAGAGTATCTGCAATCATTTGAGCTTTAAAGGGAGTGAACAAACCGCCTACAAGTAAATCGACATAATTATCATAAACACGAATAATGAGCGATATGATCACCGCCAAAATCAAGTTGGAAACCGGCCCCGCCAAAGAAATCCACATACCGTCGCGACGCGGATTTTTTAAATTGCGATAATCCACCGGCACAGGAATCCCCCACCCGAAAAAAAATCCGGTAAATATCCCTATAATCGGCAAAATGAGAGTTCCCAAAATATCCATGTGTGGCACTGGATTTAAAGTCACCCTTCCTGCCAATTTTGCCGTTGGATCACCAAACTTATTTGCCATATAACCATGAGCCGCTTCATGAAACGCAAGTGAAAATAAAAATCCTGGCATAAACAGGATAACTTGCATGATTTTTTCTTGGAAATCCATCGCAACCCCTTACTGATCAAATATTTTATATAGATTTCACGATATCAACAGACGCTAAGACAAGACCATTCGTAATCGATAAAATAAAGTTTTGCAAAACAAGTCGATATTTTTCAAACGTGGAGTGAAGTTTTATATACGACAATCAAAAAATCAAAGTGGTCTGCTGGGATTGCTAGAAATATAGTCCTTTAATTCATCGGCACTCGAATAAATACGACCTGATGCTATTCCCAGATCAACTTCAACGACTTTTCCATCGCTAGTTTCAACATGTACTCTTTGCGACTTAAGTGTTTTATGTGGATCAACCTTCAAGGCACTGTCACCATAACCTCTCAGATAAACTTGCTGTCCCAATTCAAGACGATTAAACAATTCTACAAGACTCGGGTGTCTTAAATCACGCCATTCTCTGGCTGTTGCAGTCAATAGCAAAGGAACTCTAAATAAAGTTATAACTGCGTCAATGGATAGGACACCCTTATTAGATAATAATCCCCTCAATTTTTCATTTGAAAAATTCTGTGGCACTGTATGCTGCGCTGCACCAACAAAAACTTCGCCATATTTTTCTGCCAAAAACGCAGCTTCAGCAATCCCCGGTAGTTTTTTCCATATAGGCAAGATCCCCTCAGGGAGAGGGTGACTAACCGGTTTGTAGCCAGAACTGCCAATAATCATAAATGATGTTGGCATAGCCATATTCCGAGCAAGATTTAAGACAATATCGTACGTCATAAGTCTTTGTTATAACTTAACTTAATTTAGAACAAGATCACGATAATGTCTTATCTAATTAAGCCATATAAAGTTGCTAAAAATGTAATTTATTCTTTAATTATTTTGCCTTTTGAGTTAGGTGCGTGCGCGGTCTGGCTCGGACTGTCCGGGCATTCCAGACTGGTTTACTAATACCTTGAGGAGGTTCTGCTTGAAAAAGTTAAAATACTTAAAAACGAAGAGTATGAGGCAGGTCGAGACGACG
>CAYNEQ010000136.1:0-1720 GCA_964396295.1 uncultured Gammaproteobacteria bacterium | reverse complement strand
GTAATAATTTGTCAGAGAAAATTTCTACTCACACCTTTGCCGAGGTGCAACAGGTGACACCGGCTAAATTGCTCACCAATCTCACTTCTGATGTAGACTCAGTAAAAAGTTTTGTCTCCCAGGTAGTGTCAAATATTATTTCTTCGGTTTTTATTATTATTGCCGGCAGTATTATGCTGCTGTCGATTAATTGGAAACTAGGATTGGCCGTGCTCGTAGTCCTGCCAATTATTGGCGCTACTTTTTTTATTATTTTAGGTAAAGTCCGAGCGTTATTTTTACAAACCAGAGAGGTTATCGATTGGCTTAATAAAGTAATTAATGAAAGTATTTTGGGTTCCGCGCTTATTCGCGTGCTTAATTCGCAATCATTGGAACATGAGAAATTTACAGCGGCCAATACCAAAGCCAAAGATGTGGGTGTTAGTATTTTGAAATTATTTTCCGCCATGATCCCGATTGTCATGTTTGCTTCCAATCTGGCGATTCTAATTATCTTAGTTTTAGGTGGCAAATTTATTATCAATAACACTATGAGTTTGGGCGATTTTGCTTCCTTTAATAGTTATCTATCAATTTTAATTTTTCCCATTTTTATTCTTGGGTTCGTCAGTAATATTATGGCCCAGGCCCAGGCTTCCTATGGTCGAATTGCAGCCGTGTTAAACGCGCCGGAGAAAAAAGAGTCGGGAACAATTACTGCGCCACTTCTGGGTGGTATCGATTTGCGTCATGTTAACTTGGTCTATGGCCAGAAGTCAGCGTTAAAAGATGTTTCATTACATATCGCGCCCGGCAGCAAGGTGGCTATTATTGGTCCTACCGCAGCCGGCAAAACCCAGCTACTGAATCTATTAATAGGACTAATCGAGCCAACCAGTGGTCAGATTGCCTTTGATAATCACGACCTTAAAGAATATGACAAAGAAAATTTGTATAAGCAGGTAGGTTTGGTTTTCCAGGATAGTATTATTTTTAATATCAGTTTGCGAGAAAATATTGCCTTTAACACAGCGGTGACTGAAGCGGACATGGAAAGAGCGATTAGCGCAGCTGAACTGTCTGATTTTATCAAGACATTGCCGCAAGGACTGGACACGATTGTTTCTGAACGCGGTACCAGTTTGTCCGGCGGACAGAAACAGCGGATTATGCTGGCTCGCGCTTTAGCTATCAACCCTAAAATTTTATTATTGGATGATTTTACGGCCCGAGTTGATACTGCGACTGAGAAAAAAATTCTGGAAAATGTTACTCAAAATTACCCTGGTCTGACCTTAGTTTCCGTGACTCAGAAGATCGCCTCTGTGGAAAGTTATGATCAAATTATTGTGCTGATGGAAGGCGAGTTGGTAGCTTCCGGTACGCATCAACAATTATTTGATACCTCGCCTGAATATGTGCAGATTTATAATTCACAGCAAAGCACCAATGCTCTATGAATTACGATTTAAATAAAACCAATGGTCCGCAAAATATTTCTACGTGGCAGGCGACCAAGAAATTGTTGCCGCTCATGTTTGAGGAAAAAAAGATTATCATCCTGGCCTTAATTGCGGTCAGTATTAATTCCGGTTTGAATTTGACCGCGCCGCGATTGATTGCTCATACGATAGATACTTACATCGTTACTCGTAATTATAATGGTGTTTTGTTATATGCGGGTATTATCTTAAGTCTGTATATTGTGGCCCTTATCACTAACTATCTACAAAGCCTT
>CAYNEQ010000135.1:0-1802 GCA_964396295.1 uncultured Gammaproteobacteria bacterium | reverse complement strand
CTTTTAACTCTACATTTAAAAGATCGCCTTTAATAGTCACCTGTTTCACCTGCCCGGCCTTGATTTCTTCCATCATTTTACTGATGGAAACAATTTCCGGGCTTTTAGTTTTTTCAGATTTAAGATAACCGAAGATCCCGCCAACGACAAGTAAACCGATAAAAATGATAGCAAAATTTTTTATTAAATTTCTCATATACTCATGATTAAAGCTGACTTATATAGGAATGTTACCAACTTCTACTTGAAAAGGCAAGCGCAACAAAACCCCTCGGTTGAGGGGTTTTGAGATGAATATTTTCTTATTTTTTATCAGTATCTTCAGCCTTCTTTTCTTCTTGCTTGGCGGCTGAAGCTTCGGCTGGGGCAGCTTTTTTCTTGCCTTTTACCCCAAAGAGGCGTAAGCCCAACCGGTGTTCTGGTGGTTCGAGTGATACGATTTCAAAATCTGTCACTTGACCGAGCTTAAACTTCTCATTGATATTAGTAATGCCTTCATCAGCAAGCTCAGAAATGTGAGCCAAACCATGAATATCCTTATCAAGCGCTACCATCAGACCAAATGGTTCGATCTTCAAAATCTTACCATTCACACGTTCGCCAACTTTATATTTATCTTTGACAGTCTTCCATGGATCTTCGACTAACCGTTTGATGGAAAGATAAATCTTTGATCTATCTAATTGGATAATTTGAGCTTTGACCTTATCGCCAACTTTCAAAATATCTTTTGGATGATCAATGCGTTGCCAAGCAATTTCGGAAATATGCACTAAGCCTTCCAAATCTTGACCGAATTTCACAAATGCGCCAAAAGAAGTAAGGGCGCTAATTTCGCCTTCCACGGTATCACCAACCTTGTATGATTCAAGTACGGTCTTCTGCGCATCTTCCCAAACCGCTTTTTCAGAAACAATTAATTTTTCTTCTTTTTCATTAACATCAATAACTTTTACTTCCAATTCTTTATTAATAAGCTCGCGCAATTTCTCCAAAATGCGATTTTTATCGCCACCGGTCACGCGTGGATAGTGATCAGGATTAAGTTGAGACACTGGCATAAATCCGGCCAGGCCTTCTACCTGCATCATCAAACCGCCTTTATTTGCAGCCAACACTTTGCCTTTGATCGTAATATTGTCCTGCATCCATTTCTTCACATTATTCCAAGCGCGCTGGTAGCCGGCAATACGGAATGACAATTCCATTTCGCCGTTTTCATTTTCTAAATCAAGCACGGTGGCTTCTACTTCATCGCCAACCTTCAAATTCATGTATTCTTTTGATTCAGCAAATAATTCTCGACCACGTACCACACCGACAGTCAAACCTTCGATGTCGACATGGACCTCACCTTTATCAATAGAAATAATTTTACACTTCACTACATCCCCTTCTTTAGGAATAGTAAGAGAATACGAAGAAAGCAAGCTTTTAAAATCTTGGCCTTCTTTTTGGTTTTTTTCTTCTGTCATACAACAAAAAAATAATCCTTATCCTGTGCTGAACTTAGTCAGAACCAGGTGCCTTCCTCTAAATTGGGAAGGCTTAATGTAAGCTTATTTTTATGAATTTATACTACTATATATGGGTAAAAATGTCAAGTTTGGCACTATACTGAGATTACCAAACCTGATAAACACAGTACAGGGCGAGAGCGGCCGCCCTTGGCTTCTTCAGCACGGCTGGGCCGCTCCTTGTTGAACAAGTCACATGTTTGGCGGCTGGCGCGGCTCGGGCGGCCACGAAGCAGCGCGCTGTCTGACTCCTGGGGGAAGCTGGCTCAACTGACGATCCAACTC
>CAYNEQ010000134.1:0-1818 GCA_964396295.1 uncultured Gammaproteobacteria bacterium | reverse complement strand
GCTCGTAGAAGTCTATGAGAAATACGGTGATCCGGTTATTACTACGTGTAAAGTAAGCACGGAAGATACCAAGAAATATGGGATTATTGATGCCGCAGAGGTAGAAGCGGGTGTTTATAAAGTTAAAAAAATTATAGAAAAACCAGGTCCAGAAAAAGCGCCTTCTAATCTGGCGATCTTAGGTGGATTTGTATTGACACCCGACATATTCCCGGCCTTAGAAAAAACTACGTTAGGTAAAGGCGGAGAATTATGGTTAGCAGACGCGCATGAAAAAGTCCTACAAAAACGTCCGTACTATGCTTGCTTGGTAGATGGTACCTACTATGATACTGGCTCAAAACTTGGCTATCTAAAAGCCAATGTTGACTTTGCTTTGCGAGATAAAAATTTATCCAAAGACTTTAGGGATTATTTGAAAACTGTGATATAATTAAACTGTAAATTTTCAAACAGTTTAAATTTTTTAGCCATAGTTTCTTGTTTTGGTATGAACAAGAGGATCTATAGTTTTATAGCCGTAGCCACATTTTTACTGGTGGCTGGTTTAGGTTGTAAAGGACCGTCAGCCACAGAAAAAGCCGCAACAGCACCCGTTACATTGGAGTATTGGACTGTTTTTGATGATGTGGATGCGTTGCAAGCTCAAATAGATGCCTACAAAGCCGATCGACCATATCTCACTATAAATCTCAAACAGCTTCGTATTGATGAGTTGTACCCACGCTTGCTTGAGGCGCTCGCTGAAGATCGTGGTCCGGATATTATTTCTGTCCGCAACAGCTCGATGACTTTTTATAAACCAAAATTAGCCGCCATGCCCGAAAGTGTGTCTGATGCGACGGTCAAAGTAGAAAAAACAAATCTAGGTACTAAGACAACAGTGACGCCCGTCAAGCAAACACTCCCGACTGTCAATCAAATTGACAAAGAATATGTTCAAGCCGTACAGCATGATGTGATCATGGATGGTAAAATTTACGGCTTGCCACTATCTTTAGATAATTTAGCGCTCTATTATAATAAAGATTTGCTCGATCGGGCTGGTATTGCCGAACCACCAAAAAATTGGGAAGATTTTCAAAAAGATGTAAAAAAATTATCCAAATTTGATAAAGACGGAACTAAAATTCTTCAGTCTGGTGCCGCTATTGGCACAGGTAATAACATTTCTGGTTTTGAAGATCTGCTCTATGTGCTCTTTAAGCAGAGTAATATTGCTTTTACCAATAAAAACGGTCAAGCAGTCTTTAATACAGCCATAGGAAATCAAGGCAGTCCAGCTATGTCGGTCATGAGTTTCTATACGGATTTTGCCAATCCAGAACGCGATACCTATACTTGGAACGAACAAATGGAAAATTCTCTCGATAAATTTGTAAATGGCTCAGTCGCTTTCTTCTTTGGCTATAGCTACCATTACCCAGTTATTAAAGCCCGCGCACCACAATTAAATGTGGCGGTGTTACCGATGTTGCAGCTCAATCCCGAGCAGCCCGTTAATGCAGCCAATTATTGGGTGCAGACCGTTGTCGATAAATCTAAACATAAAAATGAAGCCTGGGGCTTGGTAAATTTTCTTACGCATTCTAAAGCTACCAAAGCCTATCTAGATAAGTCACAGCGGCCAGCGGCTTTGCGCACGTATGTGGCTGGACAGCTTGATAATACTGACTTATATCCTTTTGTATCCCAAGTCTTAGTCGCAGATAGTTGGTATAGAGGAAAAGATTATGATGTGAGCGTGAAGGCCCTGCGTGATATGGTGCGTGAATGGCTTTTGCCCGCGCCGGGAGGTAGAGAAGGGGAATATAAGCA
>CAYNEQ010000133.1:0-1854 GCA_964396295.1 uncultured Gammaproteobacteria bacterium | reverse complement strand
AGGGATGACTGGCGATAAAACCAAATCATACTGCCAAGGTTGCGGCTGAGCTAATACGGGAAAGGCCCACGGACGAGACCAATCGCGATTTATATATAGTAAATATTTCTTAGTCGGATCAGCATCAGTAGAACAAACCGGATTGCTATTAATACGCGCATCGCCACCAGCATACGGATTTTGCAAAGTATACGTTTGTAATTCCGTTGAGTTTCGATCCTTTATAGATTGACCGACCAAGGGAGAGGTTTGCAAAAAAGGACTGTCACAGGCATTTCTGGCTTGACCATTATCAAGCGGATTGGCGGCCGCCACACTATTACATACACCAACAGCTAATCGTAAACTGCTAGTGACAAGTTCTTGACTAAATAACGGATCTTTTTCTGGACTAGACGTAGCTAAAACATTAACAATGCTTCCGTTTATCGTTACGCCATTTGTCTCTTGTCCGCAGCTAACACAGTTTCTAACTACGCCTGCCAAACAGTTACCACAAGTTTTTGTACCTTTTTTTAGCGTATGCGGCAGATACGGTTCGGCAGAGCAAGCCAACTCTTGATACCCATTATGATTCGCATCTTTAGTTGCTAACGTCGTAGCACTGGTATTTGTAACTGAAACATAAATGATTCCATCAGCTGCAGAGACATCACAGCGCTCATTTCGTTCAATGATGCCATTACCACAATATTCAAGCGGCTGTACATCAATCACATTCTGGCAATCAGCGGAACAATATGAGCAAGGCTGATTATATGAAGCGGTGCATGGCTGACCGTTATTAGTAGCACCTCTATCACAAGCTTCATTTGGATCGACAACGTTATTTCCACAGGTTGCAGGCTTATCTAAGGGTGCGGGTGGCACTACCCCAGCAGCACAAAACCAACCCGACTCATAATTATTCTCAATCTCCGCCGCTGATAAAGCGCGGGAGTAAATCTTTACTTCATCCAAACTGCCAAATAAAAAGTTAGAGCCGCCGTCCGCATTGGATTTGCCAATAAATAAATCCCCTTCCGGTTTGGCCATGGCTGAGGCTGTTTGCGTAAAATTATTAGTATTTTCTAAATTTCCATTAATATAGATTTTTGAAATGTATGAGTCATTATTTTTTTCAAAAGTAGCAACAATATGAGTCCATGTATTGAGCGGAATATCACTTAACGAATCTACAGAAGTCTGATTACCGTTCCAGACATTAAATCTTGCAACATGCTTATCAGCACCGGGATTCAGTTCTAAATCATATCCGGTCTTAGTTTCTGCACCACCATGCTCAACTATACGCTGATACAAATTTTCATTATTTGTTGGCTTTACCCAAGCCTCCACCGTCAGACTTTCTTTTACATCTAGATTTTGCTGGTTAGTCACTTGCAAAAACCGCTTCTCATCTCTAGCAGCAAATTCTAAACCCTGGCCAATTTTACCAGGTTGAATTTGTGGACAATCTCTGCCTGCACATAACGCATTATTTCCACGGGCTGTCACATCTTTGGTCATTTGCTCATCTTGATTACCAGTATCAACTAAAGACTCAAATGACCACCAGGCCAGGGCATCCTGATCTTGTTTTTTACAAGTTTTGCTACAGACTTGCGTACCTTGACGACCGTCTATCGCACAGGCTGAAGATCCGTCGCATTCTTCTCCATATTGAGACTCGACGATTCCGTCCCCACAATACGGTCCCCAATTTTGGCAATCCCAAGCGCAAGTTTGCGCCTTGCTTTCCAAACTATATTTTTCTCGACCAGGAGTTCCGGGATCACAAATTTCATAAGCGGCTTCTACCTGTCCATTACCACAACTACCGAGCTGACTCATGCCGTTACAGGTACTATTACA
>CAYNEQ010000132.1:0-1863 GCA_964396295.1 uncultured Gammaproteobacteria bacterium | reverse complement strand
ATGCAGACAACTGAAGCCGAGTCAGCTCGGATTGTAGAGAAGGGCAGGGAAGTGATCCAAAAGAATCATAGCCCCGAAGATTACTTTGCAGGCTTGGAAGAAATATACGCGGAAGCAATTAGTCAAAAAAAATAATCCCGACTAAACCGGGATTATTTTTTTAGGTTTCTTCTACAGGTAATAGTTTTCTAAGCGCCGCATCCGTAAGCCCTTCATACACTTCTATGGTTTGTTTTGTGATATCCGTCCAGTTGTAATGCTCCTCAACTACTAATTTATTATAGTTGCCGCTTTGCGTACGCAACCCTTCATCTTTAATCAGGGTAACAATTTTTTCTGCTAAGCCGCGGATACTGGTATTTGGGAACCAGAAGTTTGCATCAGCGATTACTTCCTTGTGTTCAGGGATGTCAGACACAAGTACTGGTCTACCATATGACATAGCTTGTAAGACCGTAATCGGCAAGCCTTCGTTTTCGGAAGGGTGCACTAAGAGGGCTGTATTGGCATAGAGTTCAGCCAGGGCCTGGCCTTTTTGCCAGCCGGTAAAGATAATGCTGTTGTCACCGCGAGCAATTTGTTCTAATGTTTTTTTATACTCATCGGTAAAAACGGTATCGCCAGTAATGACTAATTTGTAATCCTTAAGCAGTTCAGGGTTTTGTTGGCGAGCAATTTGCCAAGCTTCAAGAAGATAATGGGCGCCTTTGTGTTTTACCAGGCGTGAAACCATCAGCACATATTTTCCGGGCTCAAGATTCCATTCGTCAATTAAGGCGTAGTTCTGGTGAGGGGTGACTGTGATACCGTTTGGAATGTAGGTAGTTTGGGTGCGGTATTCGTTCAAGCAATAATTTTGAATAGTGCGAGAAACAGAAATAGTTTTATGGGCAAACACACAGCTGGCTTTTTCACCGAGGCGCAACATGACGCGGGCGAAATATCCCCATTTTTGGTGGTATCTATCCAGACAGTGCATGGTCACAACTACTTTGATTCGCGGTGCGAAAATTCTTGGCAGCCAACTCAATAAAGCTGGGCCAACCCCATGATAATGGATAATATCCGGTTTTTGGAATAAAGCATGAATCGTAGAGACAAAGGTGTGGATGATAGCGTCAAGATGTTTAGTGTGCAGAGTAGGAAGGTGTTTGATTTTAATTCCGTGATAATTTTTAATATTTTCACTAGTAAACCAATTACGGGCATAAACCAAAACATCATGACCTTGTTTAGTCAGTTCGAGCGACAGCTCTTCCACATGGCGTTCAATACCGCCATAGGCCGCCGGAATACCCTTTTGTCCGATCATGATTATCTTCATATATAACCTTGTATTTCATTAGCGAAATAACAGATAAATATAGCATATTTTGGCAATTTTGTCAAGATACAAAAAAGAGGCCCTATTTCCCATAGTTCTCGCCTCTATAGAAGTATTCTCCGCCAATATATGAGAATCGTCAAGTGTTGATTTTATTGATATTTTGGGGATAAAACCATTGACAGCCCCCCTAGTTTTGATAGTATTTATACGTTCTTGGAGGGGTCTAGAAGCCAATGACAATCGGCGGATCTACCGTCGGAGTCTGAGGTAAGTCCTTTCCAGTTGGAGGATCTATCATGCGAACCATCGGTCTCTCCCTCGCCGCGGCCCTCGTCATCACCGCCACGGTCGCCGCCCGCACCGAGGCAGACGAGTCGTCGACGCGCAGCAACGCCAGCTCCTATCAGCACATCGACGAGATCGGCCCCGAGACAGTCCCCATGATGGCCGGGCACGCCGTCAGCTGCGGTGACTCCCGGCAGTCGAAGGAGTGCGTCGAGTGCAAGAACGGCGGGACGACGAAGTGCTGCGAGGGG
>CAYNEQ010000131.1:0-1865 GCA_964396295.1 uncultured Gammaproteobacteria bacterium | reverse complement strand
AATTTCATTTTTCTTTGGCCCGTCTCCGACAATGAGCCAAACTAAATTCGGCACGTTCTCTAAAATCTTTGGTAACAAGCGTATCAAATGGGGATAGCCTTTGCCCTCGCTCATGCGCGCCACGGTAATAATAACTTTTTTTCCTTCCAGGGCTAATTTTGATCGCAGTTTCTTAAGTTCTGCTTCCGCAACCGGCTGGAAAAATATTTCATCTGGGCATGGATGGATTACGAGCATTTCCTTGGAATAGTTTTCAAAATTCTGCACGAATTGATTTTTTAAAAAATTACTGTTAAACACCAGTCGCTGGGCGCTGTTACAGACTTTTTTTAATTTATTTTTTTTGTGTTTGAGGGCCACAGCCAAATCAGTGCCGTGAAAAAATACGGTGTAGGGAATTTTCCTGAGCTTAGCCATCAGATATGCCACATAGCCCACGGGCAAAACGTGGTGTACATAAATTTGAGAGATATTTTCTTTTTTGACCAGTCGCCACACATCCCAGAGCATCTTCACCCACCGTGGCCAGAAAAATATATATGGCTTGGCCCGAATCGTTTGCCAAGGATTTTTCTTATCAACTTCAATTGCACCAGTGATTTTTGGCGCATACACCACTACCTCTTCGGCAGGCAGATGCTTGGCCAGATTATAGGTATATGATCCGATACCGCCGATCTGCGGCGGATATTCAAGAGTAATAATTAATGTTTTCATAGAATTATTTATACAATACGCAAGGGATTCTTCGTTTTACTCAGAATGACAGCCGGTGTCATCCTGAACGAAGTGAAGGATCCCTTAAACCCATTCTAAACTTAAATCATTCCATTTGGGATTTACACTTTTTATTAAATCCTGTTTCTTTTTTCGTAACCAACCTTTTATAATTTTCTCTCTTTGTATTGCCTGTTTTATATTTGAATAATTTTCATAATATACTAATTTGTGGCAACTATATTTTTGCGTAAACCCTTTAACCAGATCTTGCTTATGCTCTGAGACTCTGCGCGTCAAATCATTCGTTACTCCGATATACAATGTTCCTGTTTCACTAGCCATTACATACACCCAGTAATCTTTATAATTCATAGAATAAGGGATTCTTCGCTTTGCTCAGGATGACAACCGAGCAAGACAGCTACGGACTCGATCGGGATGACAGTACGACCTTCGCTTCGCTTAGAATGACAATTGCTAGACAACCTTACGTCTTACTTTAATTTTATCCAAAACTACCATAATCATTTCTTTATCAATCACTTTTGTGGCGTAGAGAAGCACCAGATACAACGCCCCGCCAATAAGAATCGTAACGATATAATGAATAAAAAATGACAGCCAGTACACAACTAACGCCATGACAATTGCGGGCCACAGTACTTGCTTTAAATAATGCCAGATATTACTACTGTTTATATCCACCTGTTGCCGGGAAAAATAAAATCCTAACAAACAGAGCATGGCATTACTGACCAGTGCCGCCACAGCCGCGCCATTAATCTTAAATATTGGCAACAGAATAAGGTTTAAAATAATGTTTATAAGCAGCGCAGAAAATACGAGCATGGTTTGTGTTTTTTGCTTATTAGTAGCATTAAGGAGCGCGCCGGTAATAAAGGCTAAGAAACCAAAGATCAGACTCAAGAGCAACACTCGTAAGGGAAAAATAGACGGCAAATACTGCTCACCAAAGACATGACGAATTACCGGATCGGCAATGGCAATGAGACCAAACGCCAGCGGCAAGACAATCGCAAATAGATACCTCCAAGATTTTTCAAACAGCTGGCCGATCTTGTCCTTTTCTGATAAAAACAAACTGCTAAAAATTGAGTTCGTTCAAGAATACAATATCCCTACTG
>CAYNEQ010000130.1:0-1893 GCA_964396295.1 uncultured Gammaproteobacteria bacterium | reverse complement strand
ATTCAGTTCCTTTTGTAAAATAAGAAGTTTTAATAGGAATATAACATTTGAAATTAGGTTTTCCTGTACCTTTGAATATCCTCAACGTATTCCAATGAAGGACTTTATCACGATTGCTATCTTTCATTTACCGCAAGAAACCTACATTCTCAAAACCCTTTTGGAACGGGAAAATATTCCTCACTTTTTTGAAAACGAAACCATCGTTTCTGTCGATCCTTTTGCCAGTATCGCTTTGGGTGGCATAAAACTCAAAGTCCATCCCAACGATCAAGAACGAACACAACAGTTAATTGACAATCTCAACAATCCGTTACATATCGTTTAAAATCTATTTTTAAAAATCAAAGGTTTTCAACAACTACTAAAAACAAAAAAAACATTCTTTTTATTTTTAAAAATTTATGATGGTTATTATAGGGTGTTGATAATGGTGAAAACTTTTGTAGCTTTTATTTTTTTGAAAAGTTATCCAAACTTTTACACGGATATTAACATACTTTAAAAATAGTAAAAGGCTTAAAATGAATAAAATTTTGGTTTTTATTAACAGTTGTCAACAACCAAAAATGAAGTTCTTTTTTTGAAAACTTTTAAAACGAAAATCTGTTGAAAAACCCATTTTAGATGTCAATAATTTTTCCAAAAAAAGCCAAAAGTTTATTTGTATTTCTCGTTTCAATTTTAGCTTATAAAAATTTGTTTGCACCTTTAAAAAAGTTCCCATTTTCTATTTAAAATTATTAACAATTCGTGTTAATTTAAAGTTAACTGAAAATCAGCGTATTGTAAATTACTATTAACAGCTGTAAAAATAAATTTTTTAAAGTATTGAAAATCAATATTTTATTAAAATTTCATCGAATCCCGAAAATCCTTAATGTCCTGATCCAGAATTTTATAGTCCAGTTTACCGCCTCTTTTTTTAAGATGCTCCAAAATCACAAAACTGCGTTCAATTTTGAGCTGTGAATTTTTAATTTTATTGACCAAATGTATCAAAGTTCGCTGTTTTCCGGGCGTCAATTTATGAAACCAATCACTCCCTTCCGGATCAATAAATAATACCTCCCGAAATTCCTCCGAAATCTCCATTCCGTATTCAGAATTGTCTACTTCCATTCGCACCTGAATCCAATCGCCTAAAACCATTCCGTGCTGTTTTAAAATCGCCTGATTTAACAAAATGAAATGATAGCCATCTTTCGGCATCATCCCTGAATGAATTCGCAAGGTTTGATTCAAATAACAAATGACCCGTTTGTCTTTACATTTGGCGTTCAAGGCTTCAAAAATCGCTTGTGGAATTTTAAAATGCGGTCCGTAACCGACTGAACTCGCTTCAAATGACTCCAATAACGCTTCAAATTCCATCCTTAGAAGTTTTTTTCAAAGGTAGTAGCTGCCCGTAGCTTTATTCCCTAACTTTGTCAAAAGAAATAAACAACACAATCAACAACCCATGAAAATTTCAATTGGCAACGACCACGCCGGACCCGAGTACAAAAAAGCAATTGTAGACTATTTAACTGCACAAGGACACGAAGTCACTAACCATGGAACCGATACCTTCGACAGTGTCGATTATCCTGATTTTTGTCACCCCGTAGCTACTGATGTTGAACAAGGCCTTGCCGATTTCGGAATTGTAATCTGCGGTTCGGGCAACGGAATCAATATGACGGTGAATAAGCACCAAGGCATTCGCGCCGCCTTGTGTTGGACCAAAGAAATTGCCGCTTTAGCACGCCAACATAACGATGCTAATATTATCAGTATTCCCGCGCGTTTTACCGCCATTCCGCAAGTAATCGAAATGGTCGATACCTTTTTAAAAACTCCTTTTGAAGGCGGACGTCACCAAAACCGCGTTCAAAAAATCGCCTGTTCATA
>CAYNEQ010000129.1:0-1914 GCA_964396295.1 uncultured Gammaproteobacteria bacterium | reverse complement strand
CCATCACCGTCTTCGAATCAGCTCTATAACGGGAGCTCCGGATTTTTTATCCCAGTTGTCACACCAGGAGGTAGCATCAACCCTGGCACTTAGTGCCCCGGCGGTAGCGATTCGCAGGTTTTTGGATCTTACGATCACTACGTCCAGACACCATGTCTGAATCGCGTACTAACCTGCTCGGGCTTGGTTCCGCACAACCGATCCCTAGCGCGCATGCTGTTTGCAAATTTTGTAAACAATATGCGTGCCAGTATCGGATGACTTCAATATTTATTAAAGAACTAAACCTGAGTCATGTTCCGCTCCCGCTAGTGGGCCAGGCGATATATTACTGGGCCGGCCCATGAGTGGAAGCAGAAACTAATGTTTTTAATGTTCTGACGAGTATTATATTCAGAATATTTATTTTGTCAAGTATTTTTGACACTTTAACTCATTTTCTTTCTCAGTGTCAAAATTATGCTTTGTTTTAAGCCATTTTTTCAGTATCAGTTTTTATTGTATGATAATATGATGTGACAGATTAGGTTAATTTTTGACATAAATTTAATTTATTTTTTAGTAAAAAATACGTGTTTTTACCAAAAAACACTTATTTTATTAAAATATGGTTGTAAATATAGCTGTTATCCAAATATCATCCCTAAAATGCCAAAAAATATTGACATCTGCCCCAGATATGATATACTGCACCTCGGACTCTACCTTGAAAGGAGGTGGCTATGTTCGACTAGTTTTAGGACGCACGGTTTCCTGGCTTCAACATAGCGGTCAGGAAACCGTGTGACACCGAAATGATGTCGCGCCTTCTCAACAGGTGGAGAGATCCTATTCTTTATTTTGGGAGGTTGACCCGATGGTCGACCAAAAACTTTAGACGCACGTCTCTGCCCCAGTCCCAATGGGTGGGGCTAATGCATGGTATGAAAGACGAATCGCTTTGTCACAAAATCAATTGACTATGTGCCAAAGCGACCAAAGCCCCGGAACAGCAAAACTGTTCCGGGGCCTCACTATTTTATTTACCTTTATCAAATACAAATTCGAACAAACTGCGAATAGTGTCTGCCAAATCCTGACTTTGAATAAAAATTCCGGATAGTTTCTTTCCTAAAATACTTATAGCGACTCTGTCTTTATATGTGGTAATGTCGCACAAGACAGGATACTTGCTCCCGTCTATTTTCAATCTATCCGCCATGCTATCAGATTGTTTGTCGATACTCGATGCATAAATAGCTCGTGATTTAATCTTTCTTGCCAAACGTAAGTTTCTATACTTTTCTCTCTCCTTATCAGAAAAAATTTCCTTCAATTTGTCCTCAGGATATATGACGTGCAAAAAATCTCCCTCTCTGTGTTCATCTGGACCAAACACTTCTTCAAGCATACTAAGCACACCTTCTTTACCTTCAAAATATTTAACGACCGGCTTCTCTCCCGATTCTCTTTGGATGCTCTTTATTTCTGGAATAATAGTATCAAGTTTTTTTTGAGATTCTTCCAGCGCTATTTTTTTTCTTTCTACATAGGTTTTAAGCCTTTCCGGAGACTCCGCATAATAGTAATTCTTTTTGCCCGCGCTCGTCTCTGACACCAAACCTTTCTTTGCAAGCGAATCAAGCACCACGTAGACAGTTGGCCTTTTGATCTTTGTTTTCTTTGCAAGGTCAAGCACCGAGGCGTGCTCGACAGAAAGGAGGGCCAAGTAAACGGTCGCCTCCTTATCGTTTAAACCAATATCTTGTAAATATTTTTCAAACATGAGTTTAATTTGTTAATTACTACTGACATTATACTACATTCACTAATGTATTTATTATTCATTTTCCTCATAGGGAGTTATGCTAATATTTGAGTATGAAAATTGCTTCCTGGAACGTAAACGGGATAAGGGCCGTGCATAATAAGGGC
>CAYNEQ010000128.1:0-1919 GCA_964396295.1 uncultured Gammaproteobacteria bacterium | reverse complement strand
TCCCTAACTCAAGTGCAGGATATCGGCGGCTATTTTTGGTTTCTGCTCACTATTTATTGTGGATGGCGATGGTGGGAGGAAAAATACATCAAATGGTTGCTTGTCGGAGGCGTAGCGGTAAGTATGGGTGTGCTGACCAAAGAGAGTGGCTGTATGGGTGCCTTGTTTGTAGGCATGCTTTTTTTGATCAATAAGGACAGACTCAGAAATAAGATATTAAATTTTATTTATTTTTCTTTTTTACCTTTTTCCACAATTGTAATAAATGCAGCCCGGGGCAAGGATGTTAATTACGATTCAGCTCGGTGGTTTATAGATAATTGGCGTATTTTTGCGCCTTCTAATTATAGATTTTTTAAATGGTTTGGTGTTCATATTACCACGTACAATATAGTTTGGGTCTTCATAATATTAGGCATAGTCTTCCTTATAAAAAACCGGAAAGTTTTAGATAAAGATATAAAAATCTATTTCCTGGCTGTTATGCCTGCTAGCATGTCTTATTACGCCTGGCCGCTATTTATTGGCAGAACTGTTTTTATCTCTGCTTGGTTTTTTGTCCCGTTTGCAGCTTACGCCATATATCGTATTTATATAACGCCCGGTAGTCGGTATAGAATGATAGCTGTGACGAGTGTAATCATCTGTCTTATAACTCCGTATATGCTGCAGGAGGTATTGCGATATGGTAACCTGTTCAGAATACTAGATATTTGCAATAAAAGACCGGTATGTGCTTGGAATTATTTTTGGCAGAATCGACAAAATTTTAGCACGACCGGAGATAAAAATTATTTCGATTATAAATAATAATTAGTCTTACTTTAAAATTTGTGGAAAAAGTTTTTACATATAATTTTTCTTCTGAGCCTACGGGTACTCACATGCTTTTGTTAGGCCAGGTTCCTGTCGGCTCGAAAGTGCTGGATATAGGGTGTGCGGCTGGATATCTGGGTAAATATTTGGCGACTGAGAAGGGTTGCGAAATGTGGGGTGTAGAACCTGAGCCAGAAATGTATCATACAGCCAAACAAAATGGTTACAACATTGTTATAAATAAAAATATAGAAGAAGCTTTGAGTGACTCGTCTCTAGTCGGTCAAAGATTTGACATTTTGATTATTGGTGACGTATTGGAACATCTGCTGTTTCCTGAAAAAATCCTTTTTTTGCTTAAGGGTCTTATTAAAGGGGGCGGGAAGTTGTTAATCTCATTACCCAATGTTGCTCATTATTCAATTCGTAGATCCTTGCTGTGTGGCAGGTGGAATATGACCGATTCGGGCATTATGGATAGAACGCATATACATTTTTATACGCTCAACACCGCGAGAGAGATGCTGGAAAAAAGTGGTTGGGAAATAGATCGGGTGAGGCCGCGCGGTGATCTGGAACGATGGTTTCGTAAAATTGGTTTGGAAAGGATTGGAAAAAAAATACTATTTTTATTTCCTGAATTTTTCGCCGTGCAATTTATTTTTACAGCCCGAAAGAAGTAATATATGATGGAGGTTTCTATTATTGTCCCTACCTATAATGAGGCAAAAAATTTACCTCTTCTTATTGAAGAGATTCTCTTGCTTATTAATAAAAGCAAAATTAGTTTGGAGTTTATTGTAGTGGATGATAACTCTCCGGACGGTACTGGTTCGGTTGCGGAAGATCTGGCTATGAAATGGCCGATACGGGTGATTCATCGTTCCGGAAAGATGGGGTTGGGCACTGCCGTGGTAGAAGGTTTTAAAGCTTCAACCAGGCCGTACGTAGGAGTAATGGATGCGGATTTAAGTCATGACCCAGTCATTTTAAATGAATTGATTTTGTCTTTAGAGAACAATGATTTGGCGATAGGTAGTCGGTTTAGTGAGGGCAGTACGGTGGAAAATTGGCATTGGTGGAGGAGAGCGATCTCCAACATG
>CAYNEQ010000127.1:0-1936 GCA_964396295.1 uncultured Gammaproteobacteria bacterium | reverse complement strand
AATTACCTGGATTTGCTTGGTAGCCAGCGCCTGGTTTAGTAAGACGTTATACCGCTTTGTCTGCCAATCAAAATAAGCTCTGTATGGAGGCAAGAACAAACTTTTGTCACCGATAAAAGGAATAGTAACAACCATCACCTGTTTTGCGCTAGCAACCGATCTATCAACAATTTTCGAAATAGTTTGTACAAATTCCTCATCCGGCACTCGATTATGTATATCATTGACACCAATAGCCAACGTAATAACATCAGGTTTAAACTGAGCCAGGAGGGGCACCTGATTCTGTAATACATCAGCCGCGGTCGCTCCGGGCCAAGCTAGATTAACAAGTGTCACCTCAGCCTGTTTTGTATTAGCTAGTAGTGCAGCCAATTGATAGGGATATGTTTTATCTTGAGCAGTTGCCCCAACCCCAGCAGTCAGGCTATCGCCAAGCGCTACATACACCAGCTTGCGCACCGCTTGACCAGAGGCAGGCTTAATATCCAGACGTTGCTGCACTGTCGGACTAGCCAACTTACTAGCGCCAATAGACGAATAAATATGCGCGTAGCTGCGGTTGAGATACAGTCCAATACCCACAATAATAACTGTAGTAAGTATATATTTCATAGAAGCAGTATACCAAAAAAAGACAGATACTGTTAGACCAGCGCCTTTTTTATAGTTTTGTATTCATGCCAAGTCAGCCAGACAACGAGCAGATCGAGGATAGTCAACATAATTAAGAACACAGAGTGTGTATGAATATACCGATATACTTGATATACAATAAACAACAAAAAAACAACAATCGCCAAAGGATAGGCCCACAACTTGTTCCGCAACAAACCGACAACCAGAAATATTTTTACGACGCCATGGCTTAATAAATAAAAAGCTGTAAACAGTTGCGAATGCTGTGCCAGATAGGGTATGTACTGCTGCAAAAAATTTGCGATTCGATCAGCCGGGTCTTCAGCCAGCTCACCCTGTACCAAAAAATGAACCAAGCTCGTTATTGCACCGGTAAAGAAAAACAAAATACCGCCGATAATTTCGAGCGTCGCACTTATACCTTTAAGCATGACGCTAATGATAAAAATAAGCCGGATATTTTTTTCTTGCATAATCTTTTTTAGGCATAATTTAGTGTACACCTAAGAGACAAAAGATGAAATACAGCTTTTTTCAAAGAAACAGTCTAACAATATTAGACAACTGGCGAACTTACGAGTAAAATTGGTACTAAGATTAAAAAATAATCATCTCTACTATCAAATCTATTGCTACCCTCATCGATTTCTTCAAAATCCCCGTCTTAATTCTGCTGGGAATTGTGACGTATAGTTTTCTGTTGTACTTCTTGAACCTAACGACTATCAGCGCCTGGTGGGCTGGTTTTATTGTGATTATAGGTAGTTTTGACCTGCTTAAAGAAACGGCCATTGCACTAAAAAACAAACAGTTTGCTCTAGACTATATCGCGATTTTGGCCATTATCGTTAGTTTAATAAGTGGTCAATTTTTGGTTTCTTTAATTATCGTCTTCATGCTTTCCGGTGGACAAACCCTGGAAAAATACGGCATGGCCAGAGCCAAACAATCACTGACCGCGCTTACCGAACGCATTCCCAATGAAGTCACTCTGTGGGACCACGGTAACATAGATGGTCGGCGCGCTATTGAAACCATACATGTGGGCGAGGAAATTGTCGTAAGAAAAGGAGAGGTAGTGCCACTCGACGGCACATTAATTTCTGACGAAGCAATACTAGATGAATCATCACTGACTGGTGAACCATATACCGTAGAAAGAGTAACCGGTGACCAAATCCGCAGCGGCACAATCAACATGGGAAGTATTCTGGTGCTCAAAGTCACAAAATCGGACATAGATTCAACCTACAGAAAAATTATTGATATGGTCACCAAGGCACAGACGGAAAAAGCG
>CAYNEQ010000126.1:0-1954 GCA_964396295.1 uncultured Gammaproteobacteria bacterium | reverse complement strand
CGGCAAACGCTGGTACGTAATCCACACCTACAGTGGATACGAAGAAAATGTAAAAAGCAATCTGGAACAGCGTATTGAATCTTTCACCATGCAGGATAAAATTTTTAGCGTCCTGGTTCCTAAAGAAAAGAAGATAAAAATCAAAAACAGTAAACGTACCGTAGTAGAAGAAAAAATTTTTCCCGGCTATGTACTGGTAGAAATGATCGTAACTGATGATTCTTGGTACGTCGTACGCAATACGCCCAACGTGACCGGGTTCGTTGGTTCTGGCACGACCCCAACACCAATTGATCAATCAGAAGTTGATGCCCTGCTCAAACGCATGACCGCCTCTGAACCGCAACACCATATCGATCTTGAGGTCAATCAGCCGGTTCGCATTACCGATGGGCCATTTAAAAACTTTGAAGGCAAGATTAGTAATGTCGATCAGGAACGAGGTAAGGTAAAAGTATTAATTACCATGTTTGGACGCGAAACGCCGGTTGAACTTGACGCAATGCAAGTAAAAAAGGTATAAACAGCTCAGAAAGCTTATAACGGTTACAAGGCTGAGAAGGCAAACCTTCTCGCTTCTAGCCCTATAGCCAGACCAAGCTTTCTCAGCATTATAAGAATAATTACATTATTATATGGGCTAACGCCCATATATACTCATTCGCTCGAAATTAATTAAAATCATTTAATTAATTTCCTCACTCATTTCGCATATGGCTAAAAAATTAACAGCCCAAATCAAATTACAAATTGTTGGCGGCGCTGCTAACCCAGCTCCACCAGTCGGTCCAGCCTTGGGTCAACATGGGTTAAATATCCAAGCGTTCTGTAAAGAATTCAACGACAAAACCCAAGACAGAAAAGGTGAAGTAGTGCCGATTATCATCTCTGTCTACGCCGATCGTACTTTTGATTTCATCATGAAGACCCCACCGGTTCCTGAGTTAATCAAGAAAGCCGCGAAGATCCAGAAGGGTTCTTCCAAACCATTACAGGAGAAGGTTGGCAAAATTACCAAAGCTCAGGTCAAAGAAATCGCTGAAAAGAAAATGCCTGACCTTAATGCCCACACCGTAGAAGCAGCCATGAGAATGGTAGAAGGCACCGCCCGAAACATGGGTGTCACCGTTGAAGGATAAAAAATATATAAATAAAAAACTGAGCTATAGCTCAGTTTTTTATTTAATAAACATTGCATCGCCAAAACTGAAAAACCGATACTTTTCTTCTACTGCTTTACGATAACAATCTAGCACAAATTCTCTATCACCCACAAATGCCGACACAAGCATTAGCAGGGTTGATTTTGGCAAATGAAAATTAGTAATGAGCGCATCAATAATTTTAAATTCAAAGCCGGGATAGATAAAAATATTAATATCACCGGTATAGGGGCGAAGCAGCCCTTCTTTTTTTGTAATTCCTTCTAGCACCCGCACGGTAGTTGTCCCTACCGCCACCACTCGCCTACCCTCGGCTTTAGCTTGATTGATCAAATCTGCATTCTTGGCGCTCAATTCTACCCACTCGCTATGCATAGTATGTTCTTCAATTACCTCTGTCTTTACCGGTAAAAAAGTACCCAGGCCAACATGCAAGGTCACCTCGGCAAACTCTACGCCTTTGACTTTTAATTTTTCTATGAGTTCGGGGGTAAAATGAAAACCGGCAGTGGGTGCCGCCACTGAACCCTCTTCTTTAGCATAGACTGTCTGATACCTATCATTAATATTAGAATTTTGAGATTGGGAAGTTTCTATATACGGCGGGGTCGGCACTTCTCCATATTTATTTGCTTTAGCTCGAACAGAAATATCATCTTCATCAAATTGAATTAGGTACGTACCATCTTTTTCTTTGAGCAGTACTCTGGCTTTGAAATCATCGGCAAAAATAATATCCATTCCTAATCGTAATTTCCTACCTGGCTTGGCCAAGACTTGCCAGACCGTAT
>CAYNEQ010000125.1:0-1962 GCA_964396295.1 uncultured Gammaproteobacteria bacterium | reverse complement strand
AGCCATTACATCGACGCTTGGTGAGCCGTGCCGGTGATCTGATTCGCAAAACCTTTTTCTTGTCTGATATTTATGATACCCAGTGTGGATTTAAACTTTTTAATCGTGCAGTAGTACTGCCAATCTTGGAATTGGCGCGAATTGATCGGTATGCATTTGATATTGAATTGCTCGTAATTGCTCGAGAACTTGGTTTAACTATACGAGAAGTACCTGTGGAGTGGCACCACGATGAGCGTGGAACATTTAATGTCTGGAAGGCGGCTCGGGAAGTGTTACTAAATCTTTTTCGGATTAAACTGTACCAGTGGCGCGGCTTCTATAAACACCGTATATAAGTACGGCCAGGCCCAAGATACTAATAATTCGGCCAATAATCACTGGCGCAGGGTTGCTGTTGAAGGTAAGTGTGGTTTGGTTATTAACAAAGACCAGCGTGTCGGTTGGGGAACTTAAATATACAGGTTGTGAATCAGTGCGTTGCCAGGTCGGGAAATATGATGCTTTGATTATAATTGGTATTGGTTTTATATAATCTTTATTTAGTGAAAGTGCAGTAACTGAATCAGTTTTGGTAAAGGACGAGAAGGTAACGCCGCCTACAACCGGAGGCAATTTTGCTGTTGCTGACTTAAAAACTGAAGTTAACTGAGTCTCTATAGTGCTGGTGGAAGCAGCGGTAAGTTTTGAGACAATATAAATATTATCATTGCGCTCTTTTAGACCAGCTAAATCTTTAAACAACGGGCTTTGATCGTCGAGTAAAATGACCGGCTTATCTTTGGCAAATGATTGAATGCGATCAAACGCTTTTTGTTTATCTGAGAAATTATAACTACTTAAAAACAAGCCGCCAGCAAATTCAAGATCAGTTGTGGTATCGAGCTGTTGGTTTGTAGCATAGGTAAATGTTGTGGTGCTAGCATTATCGAACAACACAGCTTCTTGAATGCGCGACCAATCATAATCATCTGGACCACGATCTTTAAAGGAAATGGGACCAAAAAACATAATTGGATAACGCGGTACTACTTCAACAAGCTGAGTTGGTTCTTTAAAACTATATAATGTCCAATCACCAAATTGTTTTTCAAGAGTAATTCGGGGGTTAAGTCTGAGTTTGGCTCGCACATAATTGGTTCTGACTAAAAATGATTGAATGCCAATGCGCTGGGCTCGATCAAGATTCTTGTCATCACTTTGAGTCAGGAATGAGGGATTATTAACAATAAAACTGCGATAACCCCATGATTCTTTGCCCAAGGATAATGAGTTACGGATCGCGTCGCTAAACGAAGCACTAATCGATGATTCGCGAAGGTTAAACGTCGAGACAGGAGTGTGTTGCCCAACAAGTGAATTCAATACAAAGCTAGTGGGTTGGAATGCTGCTAGAAACGTTTCAATGTTCAGTTGACCTTGCCGTGGATGTTGTTTGAAATACTCAACAATTTCCGAAAGTTTTTCGTGAGAATAGTTGATGTAAAAACCATTGTAAATAAATTTCGATCTAAAAAAATGAAGATTGACCATCACACCAAACAATACAATGCTAAACAGGGAGTAGGTCAGAATTCGGCGCCAACGATGATGGGCAAATTGTGATTCGACAAGGGCGGCAAATGATAGTCCGCTAATAATTGGTAAGACCAAAAATAGAATTGCGAGCCACCGAGTCAGGTGGGCCAAAAATCCTACATGCGCGAGATAATCTTGCAGTGTTAGAGCTGGAATGAGGATACTGCTAAAGATGGTATAGACTAAGATATCTTTTTTATTAAACAGTAAACCCAAGGCTAGACCGATGATAATGGTTAAAGGGATAAATGCTGCCTGGTAGACAACATATAAGACCGGGAGAGTGCCGAATGACGGATAGGTGTTGAAATATCGGTAATAGGCCACGAGTGGCAGTGACCAGAAAGCAGTCAAACAAATAGCCAGAATACCGTTGGCAATATA
>CAYNEQ010000124.1:0-2016 GCA_964396295.1 uncultured Gammaproteobacteria bacterium | reverse complement strand
TCGTCTGTTCTTTATTATCTGAAAAATTAAATACACTCGTATAGTTTGACCATACATCTTTAATAATGGGTGGTAAGAATATACCAGCCAAAATCAGCGGAACTAAAATAATGAGCGTTCTAATCCAGTTTGATACGGCTGTCCAGAATAATTTACTATTTATTTTTCGATTTTGTTCATAGATAATCTGGGACCATTTGAGATTCTTTTCAATCAATTCTTTCAAACTCGCTTCAGTTGGTTGCGCCTGAAAAGAATCTTTACCGCTAACTACTGGCGAGCTATCTTGAGAAGATACAACTGCTTCCTTGGATTCTTGCCTGGGCGGATTGTCTGCATGCCTAAACATATTATTTAGATTTAGGTGTTAATTTTTTTAATTCCTTCTCAAACGTACGAACATCTTTAAAATCCTGATAAACGCTCGCAAATCGAATATAGGCAACCTTATCAAAAGTGCGCAAATGCTTGATGACCACTTCGCCAATTTCTTTGCTGGAGACTTCTTTGGCTTTTTTCTTTTGAATATCACGTTCAATAGAATGGATGAGACGATGAAACTTATCACGAGTATATGGACGTTTGGTAAGGGACATGCGCACGCCATTTTCTATCTTATCTCGCATATATATCTCTCGATGCCCGTCGCCTTTCACTACAATCACATCCAATAATTCCATTTCTTCTACCGTGGAAAATCTATAACCGCATTTATCACACTCGCGGCGGCGGCGAATGGACAAATCGTCCTCAGCCGGACGGGTATCTACCACACTGGTATCACGATTATTGCAAATGGGACAACGCATACACGAATTGTTTAGTTCATAGCCAGCAGTCCAAGGCCAATAGGACCGCTCAATACGAACTATTGGCTATTGGCTGTGAACTACCATAATTCTAACATTTCTATAATAAAAGAACAACTCTTTTACAGAGCTGTTCTTTGCTATTTCAGGGTTAGATTCCCATCTTTTTTCTGATGAAAGCCGGGATTTCCAAATCCTCATCGCCACTATTATTTTTATCTTTAGCTGGAGATACTAGCGGCGGCTTAGAAACTGGAGAACTGATTGGATTATGGATAATTTGCTTAAATTTCTTTTCTTCATCTTCCTCATCTTTTTGCACCTTTCTCATGAAATTACTTGGTGTGTATTTAGGGGTAGAAAAAAATGATTGTGGCGCTTCTTCTTCAAAGGCAGCCGGCACGCCTGGACGACGATCATCAAAGCCGGTGGCAATGACAGCAATGCGCATCTGACCGGACATGGTCTCATCAATATTGGCGCCAAAGATAACTTTGGCATCTTCAGCGGCAGAACTAGTGACAATCTTGGCAGCGTCACTGACTTCATTCATAGTCATATCAGGACCACCGGTAATGGTAAAGAGAATACCTCTGGCTCCATCTATGGAAAGTTCTAAAAGCGGACTGGAAATTGCCGACTTGGCCGCCTCAATCGCTCTATTTTCACCGCTACCGCTACCAATACCCATCAGCGCTGAACCGGTGTTGCGCATAATGGTTTTTACATCGGCAAAGTCGACATTAATAAGACCCGGTATGGTGATGAGCTCGGCGATTCCCTGTACACCTTGGCGCAAGACATCATCAACGATTTTAAAAGATTCTAGCAGCGTAGTTTTCTTATCAATGATTTGCAAAATTCGATCATTAGGAATAGTAATAATCGCATCTACATTTCTGGCTAATTGTTCCCAAGCCTTCTCCGCAATATCGCGACGTTGCGGTCCTTCAAACGCAAACGGCTTAGTCACTACCGCGACAGTGAGTGCCCCAGCTTCTTTGGCCACGCCGGCTACAATTGGCGCTGCGCCTGAACCGGTTCCACCACCCAAACCACAAGTAATAAAAACCATGTCAGCGTCTTTTACCAGATCCCTGACTTCATTCTGACTTTCTTCGGCAGCTTTTTTCCCTACTTCCGGATCCATACCAGCACCCAAACCACGAGTCACGGTTTTGCCGATATGCAACTTTTGTGGGGCAGC
>CAYNEQ010000123.1:0-2031 GCA_964396295.1 uncultured Gammaproteobacteria bacterium | reverse complement strand
TGAATTGTGGAATTTAAAAAATAATAAAGAAAGTATGAATAACATTGGAAGAGGTGGAGATGCGGGAGATATATTTGTAGCGGCCAGAAATATTGAAGGCAGTGGAAGTTTTGAAGCGAGAGGTGGGGATGGCTCTGTGGGAGGTAAGGGCGGCAATGTAACCTTAATCACAGACAATAACCAATTTAGTGGAATTATAGATGTACAGGGCGGTCGGTCAGTAAATCAAGAACAAGAACTAGAAAGACCGTGGTATAAAAGCTGGTGGATGGAGTATGTGGTGTATCCGTTACTCGTTGGCGTTGTTTTAATCGTATTAGGTTTTATATTTTCTAAATTTTTAAAATAATTTAACTATTAACTAAATTTCATTCATATGTCCAAAGTACTAGGAATCGATCTGGGAACAACCAATAGCTGTGTCGCTATCATTGAAGGCGGGCAGCCAAAAGTCTTAGAAAATAAAGAAGGTGCGCGTACCACTCCTTCCATCGTCGCTATCTCCAAAACCGGCGAACGGCTCGTTGGCCAATTGGCCAAACGTCAAGCGGTGACTAATCCTCAAAATACGCTCTATTCCGTAAAGCGTCTTATCGGCCGTCGCTGGGAAGATGCAGAAGTGCAACGCGATTTGTCTTTATTGCCATATAAAATTGTAAAAAGTGATGACAAGGTGAAAATCGAAATGCAGGGCAAAGAATACACACCGCAAGAAATCTCAGCCATGGTGTTGGGCAAGCTCAAAGCCGATGCTGAAGAAAAATTGGGTACCACTATTACCGAAGCGGTCATTACCGTACCAGCTTACTTTGACGACTCGCAGCGCCAAGCGACTAAAGATGCGGGCACGATTGCGGGCCTCAATGTTTTGCGTATTATTAACGAACCAACCGCCGCCGCATTGGCCTATGGTTTTGATAAGAAGAAAGACCAGAAGATTGCGGTCTATGATCTTGGTGGTGGTACGTTTGATATTTCAATTTTGGAAGTCAGTAGCGATACGGTACAAGTGCTTTCTACTAATGGTGACACGCATTTGGGCGGTGATGATTTTGATCAGCGCATTATTTCTTGGATTTTGGAAGAATTCAAAAAAGATCAAGGCATTGATTTGAGTAAAGATCCGCTAGCTTTACAGCGCATCAAAGAAGCAGCTGAAAAAGCCAAGATCGAGCTTTCTACGGCTCAGGAAACTGAAATTAATCAGCCGTTTATTACGTCTGACGCTTCTGGGCCAAAACACTTGGTCATGAAATTGACGAGAGCCAAACTCGAAGAACTGGTAGGCGAGTTGGTAGAAAAAACTTTGGTACCGGTACGCAAAGCGCTTGAAGATGCGAAGTTGTCTGCCAATGATTTGCATGAAGTAGTGATGGTTGGTGGTATGACTCGTATGCCGCTTGTGCTTCAGACTGTAGAAAAATTCTTCAATAAAAAACCAAACATCAGTGTCAATCCGGATGAAGTGGTAGCCATTGGCGCCGCTGTGCAGGCGGGTGTGCTTAAGGGTGAAGTGCATGATGTGTTATTGCTTGACGTTATCCCATTGTCATTTGGGCTAGAAACCATGGGTGCGGTCATGACCAAACTTATCGAACGCAATACCACGATTCCTACTTCCAAGAGCCAGGTATTTTCTACGGCCGCAGACAATCAACCAGCCGTCGACATTAATGTTTTGCAAGGTGAACGTCCAATGGCGGCTGATAATAAATCTCTCGGCAGGTTTATTTTAGACGGTATTCCACCAGCGCCACGCGGCGTGCCACAGATTGAAGTTACCTTTGATATTGATGCCAATGGTATTTTAAATGTTAAAGCCAAAGATAAGGCTACCGGTAAAGAACAGTCAATTCGTATTGAGGCTTCCACAGGACTTTCTAAAGAAGAAGTAGAGAAGATGAAGCAAGATGCAGAAATGCATGCCGCTGAGGACAAGAAAAAGCAAGAACTCATTGAGGCAAAAAATATTGCCGATACCATGGTCTATACCACGGAAAAAATGATGAAAGAAGTGGAAGAAAAGAAAGT
>CAYNEQ010000122.1:0-2050 GCA_964396295.1 uncultured Gammaproteobacteria bacterium | reverse complement strand
GAAAAAAAGGCTGAAATTTATACAGCGGTAGGTTCGTTTGGACAGGGTCTTACGGCCACACCATTACAAGTGGCAGCGGCCTATGCCGCCATGGCTAACGGCGGCCGTATGCCCAAGCCGTACATTGTGCAAGAGATTCGTCATGCGAATGGTCAAGTAGAGAGAACTACGCCGGTGACAACTATTGTAATTTCTCCAGAGACTGCTAAACTAATCACGGGTATGCTCGTATCAGTGGTAGAAAAAACCTACTTCAAAGTCGCTGGCCTGAAAAACTATTACATTGCCGGTAAAACCGGTACAGCCCAAATTGCCAGCAAGGATGGCGGATATGAGAAAGATAAAACCAATCATACCTTTGTCGGATTTTTTCCGGCTACTGATCCAAAGTTTGTGCTGCTGGTAAAGTACGAAGAACCAAAACAAAATTGGGCGGAATCAACAGCCGCGCCGGTGTTTAGAGATGTGGCCAAATTTGTTTTGGAGTACGAGGGTATTCCTGGAGATAGATAATTTATTTACTTAATAACTTAATAGTTAGTATGAAATTGTTCTGGAAAAATATAGGCAAAAATTCTTATGCCCTGCTGTTGCCGGTTTTTTTGTTTTTATCTACCCTGCTAATAGGCGGCAGTGTTAAGGCAGCTGCGGTAAAACCGGATCAAAGAGTTTGGGAGTCTTTATTTCAGTTAGAGGACATTCGTTCACTATCCTTTTCCGGATCAGTTTCTTATGCTGGAAAGGCTCGGGCCAGCTTTACCGACTTACTTGTAGATCCAAACGTGCTGAATAAAAAAACGACGCCAAAGTATGAGACGGTAATAGTAGATTTTAATGGCGGTAATCAGATTCTTACTCCTACTGAAAGTCAGTCCTGGTTTACATTTTCTACCAAAACATCAGATAAAAAAGCGCCAAGTTTTGGTATGGAAATTAGATCAGTCGGCAGTAAGGCCTATGTCGCGCTTACCGGCGGCACCAATTTACCGGCAGAACTTAGCGGGTATCTAAATACATGGGTGCAGTTAGATTTTGATTGGCTGCTTAAAGATTTAAACTTGGGCGTATTGTTAGCAAACAAAACTGGGGTACAAAATAGATCCGATGCTGAGAAAGCAGAGATGCAAAGAATGCGAAGCGCAATTCTAAAATCAAAGACCCTAACGATCAGAAGCAAAAATATACAAAAGATAAATGGGGTTTATTTTGATGTATATAGTTTTTCTGTGAATAAAAATAATTTAAAGAAATTGCTGGCTGCAGATAGTGGTGTAAGCGGTCGTTCGTTAACCGCGCGACAGTTATCCAATCTGCAAAAGGAGATTGCTGCCGTTAAAAACGTGACTGGAAAAATCTGGGTTAATAAAAAGGATAATCTTCCTTATCAAATTAATATAACGGCTATCGGTGTACAGCCCAAGGAAAAAACTTCCATACAAATTCTACTTAAAGATTTTAATCAGCCTGTTGTGGTCAGTGAGCCGACAAAATTTGTCACTCTGGAAGAATTGTTTACCCAATTGTTTCCAGGCATGCCGAGTGTCATAGCGACAACAACGCCCACTTCATCGGTCAATTGGTAAGTCGCAACTATTATGTTAAAGAATATTTTGCAAACTCTGTTGGCAAGTCTGGCAAAACAGATCCTAAAAAAATATAAGCCTGATGTCATAGGCATTACCGGCTCAGTAGGAAAAAGCTCTGGCAAAGAAGCTGTTGCTGCTGTTCTCTCCACAAAATTTTCTGTCCGAAAAAGTCTGAAAAATTATAATAATGAATTCGGTTTGCCGCTCACCATTATTGGGGTGGAGAAAAGTCCTGGTAGATCGATATTTGGCTGGCTGGCGGTTTTGTGGCGGGCCAAGAAATTATTATTATTCCGAGATGTAGAATACCCGGGAATATTGGTCTTAGAAATGGGGGCGGATAAGCCGGGTGACATTGCCTACTTAAAAGAAATTGCGCCTTTTAAAGTGGGGGTGCTCACGTTTTTTTTCCATGCGCATACCGAATTTTTTAAAACAATCAAAAAAATCGCTCAGGAAAAACG
>CAYNEQ010000121.1:0-2082 GCA_964396295.1 uncultured Gammaproteobacteria bacterium | reverse complement strand
GCTGTATTAAATCCTTCAAAATACTATATTGCGAATTGGCCGTATTTAATAAATTTGGATTTGATACTGCCAACATGTTTTGAAACTCATCATTAACACTAGTATTATCAAGACCTAAAATATTGTCTGCCTGAACCAATCCGTCATCTAATTTTACTAGAGATGTCTGCAGACTTACTCTCGCATCTTCATAGGCACTCGTCACCAGCGTACTGCTTTTTAATTCTGTTTCTGCCTGTTCCAAAGCTGCTTTATAGTAATCCTTTTCCGCCTGCGTACTGCCGGCTAATTTTTGATTAAGATTTGCCACCGCTTGAGCTACGGCCGCATTTAATTCCGATAATCGTAAACTAGCTAAGGTTTGACCTGCTTTTACCGAGGCACCTGGTTTTACACTGACCTGACTGATAATGCCAGGGATTTCAAAACGCAAGGACAAATCACTTTGAGATTCGACTTTGCCGGTTGCTTCTACAGTTTGGGTCAAATCGCCTTTTTGCACGGCCACGGTTTCATACTGTGGCGGCTGATGGCTTTTTTTGACTCGAGCATAGACTCCAAAACCCGTAAGCAATACAATAGCGGCAATGATGTAGAACTTTTTTGTTTTTAACAGACTCATATTCATATATTTATTTAAGAGTGATTATATGGCTTTGATACTATATTTTAATCTTAGCGTCAATCCTTTCCCAACCGTTCCCAGCCCTGTACCTCGGATAAATATTGGTCTTTTATTTTTTCATAATAGGCTTTGGCCGCTTCATAATCATTGGGTATAATGCCATCTAAAATCGCTTCCTCGATCGCCGACTTAATTTTTCCTACCGTTGGTCCGGGCTTCAGGCCGGCAAGCTGCATAATTTCATCTCCTCGGAGCGGCGACTGAAAGGCGCGCAATTTATCTTTTTCTAGCACCTCGGCAATCTTAACCTCTAAATGATCGTAGTTTTTTAAACGCTTTTCTTTTTTGTAGGGGTTGCCGCTCGTTATATCACTTCGGCCTAAAATCAACAGATCTTCCAACTCTTCTCCTAAATTTACTACCAAACGCCGCACCGCTGAATCAGTAATCCCGTCATCCATAAGACTAATCGGCTGCATATGCCAGCGTACTAGCTTTGCCAAATAGTCGGTATCATGCTTGGAAAAACGTAACCGACGACAAATGCCATATACCATTTTCTTGCCTACATGTTCATGCTGATGAAAGGTCCAACCAATTTTTGGCAACAATTTTTTGGTAGCCGGTTTGCCAATATCATGAAATAGACCGGCGAGTCGTAGCAACACGTTGTCTGATCGTTCGGCGACATTATCCACAACTTTAAACGTATGCACCAAATTATCCTTATGCTGATGACCATAGACATCCTCTACTCCTTCCAGCTGCGAAATTTCCGGCAAAATAATATCTAATATATGCGTCTGCCACATGAAGACCAACCCAATAGATGGCTTGGGACAGGCAAATAATTTAAATAGCTCCTCCTGAATTCGTTCAGCAGAAATAATTTTCAAGCGTTCTCTGTTTATATAAATTGATTCAAGCGTTTTTGGTTCCAGAGCAAAATCCAGCTGGGTGGCAAACCGTACTGCTCGCATCATCCGCAAAGGATCATCAATAAATGTTTTATCGGGATCAAGCGGGGTGCGCAGTATTTTTTCTTTGAGCGCAGCCAGTCCCTCAAATGGATCCATTAAATTTTTCTTCACCACAGCTTCACTCGGGTTCGCAGACTTGGCAAACACCGAGACGGGCACGGCCATGGCATTGACGGTAAAATCGCGTCTGGCCAAATCTTGATCCAGGGTTGTTTGTTCGACTTTAGGCTTACGAGATTCCGGATCATACTGCTCAGATCTTGCCCCCGCAAATTCTAAAATAATTTCTTCGCCCGTCTTCTCGTCTTTTATAATATATCTGGCCGTATCAAAATCAGGAAATTCAATTAAACTCCCAACTTGACTCATTGCTTCGTCAAATTTTTTTGCAAACTCCAAACCACTCCCCACGACTACAAAATCAATATCCTTCTTTATTTTTTTTCCTAATAAAAAATCACGGACAAAACCACCCAC
>CAYNEQ010000120.1:0-2089 GCA_964396295.1 uncultured Gammaproteobacteria bacterium | reverse complement strand
ATTTCCGCGGTGGTCCAGCCTCCCATGGTCATAAAGATAACTTGCGTATGCCTGGTTCAATCGGTGCCGGTGGTGTGCAGCGCGTCTTTAAAGGTATGAGAATGGGCGGTCATATGGGTACAGACCGAGTGACTATCAAGAATTTAGAAATTGTCCAAGTGCATCCTGAAACTAATGAATTGTATATCAAAGGTGCTGTTCCGGGTGGTAGAAATGCCTTGTTACTTATCAGTGGTGAAGGAGAGTTAAAATTAGCAGCTGCACAAACTGCAACTGTTCCTGCTGAAGTAGTAGCCGAGCCAGTAGTTTCTGAACCAGCAGTTACTGAAAATCAAACAAACTAATATGAAGACAAATGTTTACAATTTAGATGGTAAAGTTACGGGTGAAATGAATCTTTCAGATTCTGTCTTTGGTGTAAAAATAAAACCGGAAGTCGTGCACGAAGTGTTTGTAGCCATTACTAACAACCAACGCGAATCTTGGGCTGATACAAAAGGTAAAGGCGAAGTGCGTGGCGGTGGTAAGAAACCATGGCAACAAAAGGGCACTGGCCGCGCGAGACACGGCTCTATCCGTTCTCCGATTTGGAAAGGCGGCGGCGTTACTTTTGGTCCTTTGTCAGTTCGCAATTATAAAACAAAAATTAATAAAAAACTTAAACGCTTGGCTACCCAAATGTGTTTGGCGGATCGCGCTCAGAACAATGCCTTGATCGTGGTAGAAGATTTCAATTTTGCCGAACCAAAAACAAAGTTATTTGCCAAATTTATTATGGCTTTGCCTAGTAAGAGTAAATCATTTTTGGTTTTGACTCCAGGTAAAAATGAACAAGTGTTACGCATGACGAAGAATTTACAGTCAGTAAAAACCGTCAGAGCGGAAGATGTAAATGTGATGGATGTGCTTTCCACCGCTACGGTAATTATTAATAAATCAGGGGTAGAAAAATTGACTACCGTTTTTGATAAAGTTAACGCATAAGCTATTTACTTAATATGGGTTTGCTCGATAATTGGAGAGAAAAAAAAGCAACAGATACATTGAAGAAAACCGGTGCAAAAAAAGCTGGCTCAGTTGTGGCTACTAAAGAGAAAACTGCTGGGGCTGCAAAAACAAAATCTGAACCAAAAGAAAAAAAACATGTACATACGGCAACAGAAGCTAAACCAGTCAGCACGGTTAAGGTTGCGAAAGGCAGTACTGCCTACAAAATTCTCATCAAACCACTGGTAACGGAAAAAAGTGCTATTGAAGAGAGTAAAGGCAAATATAGTTTTATGGTAAACCGTGTAGCTAATAAAGCCGAAGTAAAAACTGCGGTGGCTGAAATTTACGGAGTCAAACCGGTAAAAGTAAATATTGTAAATGTAGACGGTCGTCCAGTGCGTTTTGGCAGATCAATGGGCAGACGCAGTGATTATAAAAAAGCTACAGTCACATTGCCAAAAGGATCTACTATTGATATTCATGCGGGAGTCTAAATAATTTAAATTTCGATTTACGATTTAATTAAAGATATGGGAATCAAGATTTACAAACCAACGAGTGATGGTAGAAGACATTCAAGTGTTGATACTTTTTCTGATATTACCAAACATAAACCGGAAAAATCATTGATTGTCCGCTTTGTGCCAAATTCTGGTCGCAATAATCAGGGTGTAATTACCGTCAGACACCAAGGTGCTGGCGTGAAGAAGTTTTATCGCTTGGTAGATTTTAAATTACAAAAATTTGATGCCGAAGCTACCGTACTTGCTATTGAGTATGACCCAAACCGTGGCCCTCGTATTGCTTTGGTAGAATATACAGATAAAACTAAGGCGTATGTCTTGGCTCCAGACACCTTAAAAGTAGGAGACAAAGTGATGTCTTCACAAAAAGCTATTGAAGCCAAGGTAGGAAATCGCATGCCATTACAATTTATTCCAGTTGGTCTCTTTATTCATAATTTGGAATTGACTCCGGGTAAAGGCGGACAATTGGTTCGTGGCGCTGGTCTGGCTGCGCAAATCATGGGTAAAGAAGATGATTACGTGTTAGTAAAATTACCTTCCGGTGAAGTCCGTAAAGTTTTGAAAGAATGTGC
>CAYNEQ010000119.1:0-2106 GCA_964396295.1 uncultured Gammaproteobacteria bacterium | reverse complement strand
CGTGCGGTAGTTGCCGATGTGCTGGTAGTCGTAGACGGTCGGGCCGCAGGTGTATAAACCGACTTTATTTTTTTTGAGCGGTTTGAATTCTTCGATTGAACGAGAAAGTGTGTTGTAGATTTTCATATTACATATCTATGCCAAGTTCAATATGGTTACTAATTATACTACCATTTAATTCAGGGTTACGCTCCCATTTAAATTTAGAACACTTCCCTGAAAATTTCATATCTGAGCAAGAGTAATTTTCTGTATAAATCGAATTTCCCCACACTTGTGTATTGGCTAGTCTTGATCATTTTTTTAATATTGCTTCATAATCCTCATTTGGCAAAGTTGCTACACAACTACCTGAGCATTGGTTTGAGTAGTTACAGGGTCTACCCTCGTCCGCATAATGCGGAATACATTTAAAGTCATAACTCGGATTAATAGGGTAGTAGTACTTTGTTGTATCTATAAAATAGCCTTTGGTTAATTTGCACCACGTTTTTGTAAGACCATATTTTACTGGAAACAATATGAAACGCTCATTGCGTGACTGCTTTAGCTTTATGATATTAAAAAAAATTAAGATAAGACAAGCGGAGAGTGCTGTTATTAATAATATCCAACTTAAATAATTTGGTACAGCGCTGTTTAGGTTTCGCTTTATTCTTTGTAGCATATTCAAAATATGCCTGTATTCTATCTTATTTATCCCCAGTTTTCAACCAGTCTCTACACTAAAGATGGTTTTACTGCTATACTTTATATACATACAAACTTTATAGACTTTAAGAACTCTCAACTTTAATAACTTCGTGGTTATGTTCGGTTTTTTTAAACCAAAGTCATATTTAGGGGTGGATATCGGCGCCGGAGGGATAAAATTAGTCGAATTGCGTTTAGAAAAAAAACGACCGGTCTTGTTTACCTATAGTTTTACGTCCGACAAGATGGATATCCACAAATTTCCGACTAGTGAAGAAAAAAACATCGCCAATCTTCTGAATCAAGAAAATAAACCTGCTGCCAGTAACGCCGCTGCCGCCGAAGCTGCCAGTGAAGCTCAGATTCAAAAATATGCTGATACACTCAAAGTCCTATGCAAGACGGCTCGTACCGTTTCGAAGACAGCCATGGTCAGTCTGCCGGTTTCCTCAGTCTTTCATGCGGTCGTGACTTTGCCGCCGCTAAAGAAAGAAGAGCTTGATCACGCGGTCAAGGCGGAAGTGAAAAAATTATTGCCGATTCCGCTCGAAGAAGTAGCTCTTGATTTTCAGGTTATAAAAACAGCGATGCCGGAAAAAAACCAGCGAGTACTGGTTAATGCCGTGCCGCATAAACTGATAGATTTTTATACGAAAGTCTTTGCGCAGGCCGGATTATCACTTGAAGCCTTAGAGCCGGAATCAACCGCGTTAACACGCTGCCTAGTTGGCAGAGATCAGTCAGTCTCCATGATTATTGATTTGGGTTCAGAACGGACCAGTTTTTTTATTGTTGATCAAGGTGTGCCAATTACTCACCATAGTATTGATGCGGGCGGAGATAAAATTGATAGAATAATGCAAAATATTTTAGGTGTTGATCATGAATTATTAGAACAAGTGAAACACGATGTATTTGATTTTTTACCCACAAACAGCAATAGTGTTTTAAGCAGTCAAAAATGGTTGGATATTTTTGCGCTCGTCATTGATCCGATTTTAAAAGAGATAGAAGTGAGCCTGGAAGTCTATTTGCGTCAAACCGGTAATGAAGGCAAACGGCCGGAACGGATTATTCTCACCGGCGGTATGGCGCTCATGCCGTTTTTATCCAAACACATTCAGGAAATGTTTAAGATTAAATGTTATGTGGGTGATGCCTGGGCGCGTGTAGTCTACCAAGACGGACTTAAGTCGGTCTTACGTCAGATTGGTCCGCGTATGTCCGTGGCTGTCGGTCTCGCCATGCGAGATATTGTCTAATGTAATTGCTAGCACATGTCTGCAAAAGATCAGTATTCTATAGTGATAGCCGAGGAGGATGTTTTTTTGGCTGACATTTATAAGAAAAAATTTGAAATGGAGGACTTCAAAGTGAGTGTGGTACATAATGGTGAAAAAGCTTTTGCAGATA
>CAYNEQ010000118.1:0-2212 GCA_964396295.1 uncultured Gammaproteobacteria bacterium | reverse complement strand
TAAGGCTGGCCGCAATCGTATGCGCGGCATTCGTCCTCGAGTCAATGGTAAGAACATGAACCCAGTTGATCACCCACACGGTGGTGGTGAGGGTCATAATCCGATCGGTCAAAAACGAGGTCCACAAACTATTTATGGTAAACCTGCAATGGGCGTAAAAACTCGTAAGCCAAGCAAGTGGAGTGATAAATTTGTGGTTAAGTCTCGTAAAGTAAAAGCAGAATAAATCAGAACTTAGTAATTAGAAATTGAATTTTATTTATATATGTCTAGAAGTTTAAAAAAAGGTCCTTACGTTGATCCGAGAGTCTTGAGCAAAGTGCTCAAAATGAAGGGTAGCGCTAAGCGCCAGCCAATCAAGACCTGGTCTAGAGCCTGTGTAATTTCTCCGGAAATGGTAGGTGTAAACTTTTTAGTACATAATGGTAAAGATTTTTTGACGGTACTCGTTGATGAAAATATGGTTGGTCATCGTTTGGGAGAATTCGCGCCAACTAAGAAATTTATTCGCCATGGTGGTAAGATGGCTAAAGACCAAGAAGGTGCCGCCGCCGCTGCCAACGCTGCTCCAGCTAAGGCTGCTGCTCCGGCTAAAAAATAATCTCTAAATTATGACAGAAGTAAATGCAAAATTGAGATTTCTACGCATGGGTCCCCGCAAGGTGAGATTAGTGGCGGATATGATTCGTGGTAAGAAAGTAACTCGGGCTTTAGATGTGTTATCAATGGTGCCAAAGAAGGCTGCTTTACCAATTTTGAAATTATTAAATTCTGCCGTCGCCAATGCAAAGCATAATCATTCTTTGGCGATAGAGAATTTAAAAGTTGGTCAAATTTATGTTGATGGCGGACCGGTACTAAAGCGCTCAATGCCGAAAGCTCATGGACGAGCCACACCGATTAGAGAACGAACTAGTCATATTACGATTGTGCTGTCTACGTTTGAGAAAAAAGAAAAAGCTGCCAAAGCGGAAGTAAAAAAATAAATTAATTTTTTAGAATTTAAAATTTAGTATTTAGGATTTAAAATCTGTATGGGACATAAAGTACATCCGAAAATTCACCGCATACCAACCATCTATTCTTGGGATTCCAAATGGTTTGCCAAACAAAAGCAAATGCCATTATTTTTAAAACAAGAAACAGAGATCAGAAAGTTTTTAGGCAAAAAGTTAAAGGACTCATTGGTTGATGGTATTAGTATTGAAAGAACGCCAAAAGATTTAACGGTGTATGTATTGTCCGCCAAACCAGGAACGATTATTGGCCGCGGTGGCCAAGGACTCGAAGGTCTGTGCCGTCAAATTGAACGTGAAATTTTACAGCAAAAATTAAAGGCTAAAATTAATGTCTTGGAAGTTCGCCAACCATCATTGTCAGCTCAGATTATGGCGCAAAATGCGGCCACTGATATTGAAAAACGTTTTCCGTTCCGCCGTGTCATGAAACAATTGATTGAACGTGTTATGGGTGCAGGTGCACAAGGCGTGAAGATCTGTATGAGCGGACGTTTAAACGGTGTGGAAATCGCCAGAACTGAAAAATTAAGTGCTGGTAAAATGTCATTAATTACCTTGCGCAGTGATGTGGATTATGCTTTAGCAGAAGCCCATACCTTATATGGAAAAATTGGTATCAAGGTTTGGATTTATAAGGGAGAAGCTTTTGGTCGCCGCGATAAATTTGCCAAGAAAGAAGAAGAAAATAAAACGGAACCTAAGAAAAAGTTAGCCAAGTAAGCTACTAGAACGCATTTAGTATATGTTGTTACCAAAAAAAGTTTTACATAGAAAATGGCACAAAGGCCGCCGACGTAACCAAGGTGTAGCGACTCGCAATAATTTTGTTGCCTTTGGTGAGTATGGTATTAAGAGTGTCGAGCATGGCTGGGTAAACAGTCGTCAGATTGAAGCTATCCGCCGCGTGCTCACTCGGTATGTAAAAAAAGGCGGTAAAATTTGGATCAGAATTTTTCCTGATAAGCCAATCACTAAAAAGGGTAATGAAACGCCGATGGGTGGTGGTAAGGGAGCTCCGGACCATTATGTAGCGGTAGTGAAACCTGGCACTGTCATGTTTGAAATGGGTGGGGTGCCTGAGAAGGATGCTAAAGAAGCTATTGAACTAGCTGCGTACAAAATCAGCGTTCGTACTAAATTTGTTACCAAACACTAATTGATTATATGTTGTGGGAAGATTTAAAAGTAAAGTA
>CAYNEQ010000117.1:0-2269 GCA_964396295.1 uncultured Gammaproteobacteria bacterium | reverse complement strand
CCACTGGTCGCCCGCAGGCCATAGCCTCTACGGCCGTAATACCAAAGTCTTCGAGTTGTGGATGAATAAAGGCTCGGGCGCCTGAGAGGACTTGGCCCTTGGCTTCATCAGAAATTTGACCTAAGAATTCTATGTTTGGTCGAGCCATTTTTTGTAAGGCAGATAATTCCGGGCCGGTGCCAAAAATTTTTAGCGGCCATTTGAGACGATTGAACACCTTTACGATCAAATCAAATCGTTTATATCCTACCAGTCTGCCACCAGCGGCGTAGTAATCACTGGTTTTTTGCAAGGAGCAAGATGATAATTCTACGGGTGGATAAATGATTTCGCTTTCACGACGGTAATATTTATTTATTCTCTGCTGTACAGTGCGAGAATTGGCAATAAAACTATCAACTCTGTCGACACTCATTTTGTCCCAAATTCGTAACCGGTGAATAAAGTGGGGTAGTAGTAATTTAACTAGTTTACTTTGCTTAAGGTCTGAGATGTATGAGTAATGATCTGCCCATAAGAATCTGGGAGGGGTGTGGCAGTACGAAATATGGAGTGTGTCGGGGCTGGTAATCACTCCTTTGGCGAACATGCTGGATGTAGAAATAACCACGTCAAAATCTTTGAGCCGGTGTTGTTCGGTAGCTAGCGGCATAAGCGGTAAAAACCACTGGTAGATAGTATTTTTGAAAGGAATTTTTGATAAAAATGAAGTGTGGATTTTTTCAGGATTAAAAAAAGGTATTTTTTCTTGATCATGAAATAAAACAAAAATAGGCGCATCCGGCCATAATTCATGTAATGATTTTAAGACTCGCTCAGCCCCTCCATCTTGAGCGAGGTAGTCATGTACTAAGGCGATTTTCATATTCGAAATGAGTGAGAATAGGGTTTGAGTATGCTCAAACCCTATACGAGGGAATGAGAATATATCTTAGATATAAACGAAATGAGTGAGAAAGTTATAAGCTTGCTTAATCATTTTCAAGCGAATGAGTTTATACGGGCTTTAGCCCTTATACAATTGATCCTTTTTTGCTTAAGACAATAAATGGAGTTTTGATCAGGACAATAAGGTCCATGTATAGGCTCCAATTTTCTACATAAAAAGTATCCAAGTTTACTTCTTCTTCATAACTTAAATTGCTGCGACCAGAAATCTGGGAAAGGCCCGTGATGCCGGGTTTGATGGCTAAAACGATTTTGTGTTGACGCTTGTAGCCTTGCACCTCGCGGGGTTGGTGTGGCCTCGGACCAACCAAACTCATTTCACCGGTTAAGACATTAAAAAATTGTGGCAGTTCATCAAGGCTATAGCGACGCAAAAATTTGCCAAATCGAGTTATTCGCGGATCGTCTTTAATCTTGTAAATTGGCCCACTTTTAATACTCTGTTTAGCGATTAACTCCTGTTCTGCTTGCAGAGCTGCTTGGCCGCCGAATTCCGGACCGGTAGATAATTTCTGGTACATGGTTCTGAATTTCAATGCCAAAAATCTCTTATCTTCTTGTCCTACCCGTTCGTTTTTATAAATAATAGGGAAGCCGGTTTCTGTCAGAATGCCGATGGCCGCTAAGATATACAGCGGAGAAAATAGAATGATAAAAAAAATGCTGCCAATAATGTCCATCAATCTTTTGACGATTCTGTTCCAACCGACAAGTCGGGTAAGCCGAAGTTCGATGATAGGAATGCCGCCTAAGGTGCTCACCGCCATATTGGTGGCAATGGTGGAAAACAAGTCGGCTGAATATTTGAAGGTAATATGATGTTCTTTAGCAAAATCAATGGCTTCAATAGATTCATCGCCGTGCGCTTTGGGGTCGGTAAAAATAATTTCATCTGGACGATGTTGTAATAGCCATTCTTGGCAGGATAGATTAAAATGAGAAAAAATGTTGATGATTTTGTAACCCAAAAAAGGACGAGTAGTGACTACCTCTTTGATATGATCTGTGACCGCTTGTTTGCCGATGATAACTATTTTTCGGACACCAAAACCAGTGCGATGCAAGAGTTTTTTTAATCCGTTCATGATAATTCTTCCTACGCTTACATAGATAATTGCGAGCAGCCAGCTGACCAAAACTAAAAAACGAGAATCAAATTTTCCCAGCGTGAAAAAAACATAAATCGTAATCATGGCAAAACCAGTCGAACAAGACAAGACCACTTTGGTCAAATAGGAAGACAGTTTACGGTTGGGTGAGATGATGTAGAGCAAGGTAAAAGAAAAAATAATGACAAAGCATAAGGCGGTAATTAATAAGA
>CAYNEQ010000116.1:0-2294 GCA_964396295.1 uncultured Gammaproteobacteria bacterium | reverse complement strand
TTTCAATACATCCAACAAGCTGGCATCCTTAAAGACGCGGTATGTCTCCGGTGCCATATATCCTTCATAAGAAACATGCACCGGCTTTTTATCTAAAATTTTTAAATTATCGACCAGCTTTGGAAACGCAGCAGCCACCATACGGTAATCCCGAGCCGGTTCACCTGTATATGTATACACATCAGCCGTACTTGAGGCAAAACCTTGTGCCACAAAATACTCGGCAATTTGCCGTAAATTCCAACCTGGAATAATGGTGAGTTGCACTTCTGGCCGCGGCGGAATCGGCACTGGTTTCCGATGGCTGTTTTTATAATACCGAACCCCAAAAATTGCGACTACAATTATTACGATAACCGAACAAGCATTAATTTTTTGACTAAATGACATATAGCTTCGCTATTCTTTCCAATGTTCTCGAGCCCAGGCTAGTCGGTCTGGCACACCAATATCGATCCACGGTTCATCCGATTCATACACATATAACTGCTGCATCTTTGGAAAAACGTCGTATTCGATACTAAAAGATTTTTCAATCGGAAAATATTGTTTTGCCTGGCTAGTAAAAAGATAAATACCACCATTAATATACCCTGGCTGGTGCAGACCTTCCTTTTCTTTAAATTGTTCAAGATGAAAATTTTCATCATATACGAGGGTTCCATAACTAGCGGCATCTTCCACACGCGCACCTAAAATAATTCCATCGCTGGTAGGAGATAGCTGCTTAACCATATCTGCCAAATCCATGGTTGAAAAAATATCTCCGTTTAAAATTATTACCGGTTCTTCAGGCTTAGTCACATATTCCCAAGCATGTTTAATAGCCCCGCCCGTACCCAAGCGTTCTTGCTCGATTGCATAAATAATATCAACGCCGTTTTTATGCATACCTACTTGTTCCTGCAACACTGCCGCCAAATGGCCGGCCGCCAACACGACTTCGGTAACGCCTATGTTCTTTAACTTTTCCAATTGCCATTCAAGCACGGTTTTACCCTTGATATCGAGCAAAACTTTAGGAATTGACTTAGTAATTTCTCCCAACCGAGTGGACAGCCCACCACAAAGGATTATGGCATTCATAAAATTTTAAGAAAATGCTACTAAAAGCAGAGAAGTAATAGCCGAGACTAATGCCGCGACCGCGACTCCTCCCAAAATATCTAAAGGATAATGCACCCCGGCATAAACTCTCGCCCAGACCACCCACACAGCCATAGGTACGAGCGCCCAGGCGCTTGGCAGATGGAAAACATGAGCCATAAACACAATCACAAACGCAGACATGGCATGATCTGAAGGGAAGGAACGCCAGCCCATCAACGGTTTAAACAGAAACTTAATCTGCGGATAAGTAATGTAGGGCCGAGGCTCACGAACTAATCTTGCTAACCCCAAATTAAGAAACCAGCCGACCACCCAAGCGCAAAATAGAAAAACTATAGGCAAAATTACTTTTTTTACCTCTGGCAGGTGGTCAACAGCGGCACTCGCCATATACCAACCAATCATGGCAATTATTACCAATTCTCCCCCCGCACGACCAAAATTATCAAGAAGCCTGGATCTGCCTAATGGTCCATTAATTTTAAAAAATAGTCTGGTATTTATATCCATACACTTAGTAAAAGTGTAGATATTTTAGCAGTTTGAGGTCTATTTGGCAATCAATATATCACTTGAAAATAATAGTAAAGCTGCTATACTTTGTCCATTAGGCGCCCGTAGCTCAGCGGTTAGAGCACTGCCCTTATATTTACGAACGAGAGGCAAAAGTAAGTTTACTTACTATTTGCCTGAGTGACGTAAATATATCAAGCGGATATATTTACAAAGAGTCCTAAGATACACATTTGGTGCGCTTCTGCGCCCGTAGCTCAGCGGTTAGAGCACTGCCCTTATAAGGCAGGGGTCGACGGTTCAAATCCATCTATGCCCACAATATGTTAAACCTTTTTAAAAAAAATCAAGGCAATCTTTATAACATTTCTCCCAATAAAGAGAGTGAGAATTTTTCTTATAATTGGCCCGAAGAAGAATTATTGGAAGGGCAACTTTTAGTTGATGTTTATGAAACATCTTCTAATATTATTGTTAAGTCAACGATTTCTGGGGTAAAGCCAGAGAATCTGTCGATTTCTTTACATCGTGATATTTTAACTATCAAGGGTAAAAGAGAAATCGATAGTTTGATCGAAGAAGCTGATTGTTTATTACAAGAATGCTATTTCGGTTCATTCTCACGTAGCATTATTTTGCCAGAAGAAGTTGATAATAAGAAAATGAAAGCT
>CAYNEQ010000115.1:0-2346 GCA_964396295.1 uncultured Gammaproteobacteria bacterium | reverse complement strand
AATAATTTGCTGGGAGATATTGATAAATTTTTTCAGTCTGTCAGTCTTTGGATTATTCAAGATATCACCAGTTCCTTCTTCAATAATTGTTCCGTTATCAAGAAATATTACTCTATCGCTAATTTTACTTGCTAAATGTATAGCATGACTGACAAAAATTATCCCGACACCCTTTCCTGCAATTTGTCTTAGGTGCCCAAGAATAAGGTGAGATTGTTCTATATCTAAAGCTGAAGTTACTTCATCTAGTAAAAGATATTTTGGCTTCAACATTAACGACCTTGCGAGAGCGGCTCTTTGTCTTTGCCCCAGAGATACCTCGTTTGGATACCTATCTAAAAATTCGCTCATTTGGAATAATCCTATGACTTCATCAAAATGTTTTTTATCAATATTTCCTCGGAGTGCAAGAGTAATATTTTCCCTAATTGTCAGATGTGGCCAAATGAAAAATTGTTGAAAGACGACTGTTAAATTTGGATAAGGATATTTAATTTTTTCGTCTTTCTTAATCGGAAACTTATATTTGTCCTCACCAATCTCTAATATGCCAGAGTTTGGAAAATCAATCAATGAAATTGCTCGCAAAAAAGTAGTTTTTCCAGAACCGCTTGGCCCAATAATAGAAATTATTTGTCCACTTTCAAGTGAAATAGAAACATTTTTCAATATCTCTCTTCCGTCTATTTTTTTGCTGATATTTTTTGCGACTAACATATTATTTTTCCGATAAATTCCTTGTGTACTTATTTTTGAACCAGTAAGCAAACAAATTAAGTGGTAAACAAATTAAAATAAAGAAAATAGCAAGAGCTGTATAAATTTCAATTGGTTTATAAATCATTGAGTTTATTTGTTGAGCAACACGAAATATTTCCTGAACAGAAATTAAGCTAGCGAATAGTGTTAATTGCAACATATTCACCTGTAGAGTGAGGAATTGAGGGATAGTCTGGCGAAAGATAATTGGTAGCTGGATTTTCTTGAAAATTTCTTTTTGTGTCAGTCCACAAACTTTTCCTGCAATCGTGTATTGAGTAGGAAATTCATCAAGGGCATCCCTAACTATTTGAGCCACACCAACAATATTGATTAAAGACAAAGCAAAAGCAGCGGTAATAAATGGAATAACTACTATTCCTAACATAGCCTGAAGAGGATAGTGTAGCCAAAACAAAAGGACTAGAACTGGAGTACTAGCTAAAATAAATGAGAGTATTTTAAGAAATAATCCAGTGCTTTCTTTTTGACGGTGAGCTAGGGCACCAAAAAGCACCCCGAAAACTAAACCAGAAATCCAAATTATAAGACATAAGCCCAAAGTTACCAGAAGGCCTTGAAATATACCCTCCTTATATGTGTAGATTATATTCCACACTGACATAATTTTATTTTGCTACGATATAAGGCACCGCGACCCTATGGAAACTAACCCCATACTCTTTCTCATATTTACTAATCACAGAGTTAATATAACCATTATTATGCAATTCATTAATCGCATTATCTAGGCTAGTCTTAAGAGCAAACTCTCCTTTTTTAACCATCATTACATCACCATAAACAACAAGAGGGGTTGAGACAAGTTTAATCTTGCCAGGATTGTTTTTCATATATTGTTCAGCAGTGCTTGAATCCTGAAAAGTCATATCGCCTTTTCCATCAACAACATTAACAAATAATTGAGAGGCATCGGTTAATTGTGGAAGTTGGACAGTTTGAGCCTTAGGAAAATCTTGGGCAGCAATAACTTGTGAGCTTTCTCCGTCTAATGTTACCATCTTATAATTTGCGTTATTAGCAATGGTAATGTCACTGTCAAATCTATAATCATTAGCCCTAACATAGGCGTTAATTGAGCTATAAAAAATAGGTTGTATAAACTCAGCACTTTTACCACGAGTAGAATTACTCCAAGAATCAGAACCAATAATATCACATTTACCAGAATTTAATGCCCCGATAGCATCTCCCCAACCCACTTCAGTATTCCAATCTACTTTCAAACCCATATTTCCAGCGGCTTTATTTAAGGTTTCGTAAAATATTCCAGATAGTTTTTTAGTATTCGGGTCTATAATGAAAGCTGGAGGAAAAGCTGTATAACAGGCTCTAATCACACCTGAAGCCATAACCTTATCATAAACAGAGCTTCCTACTGAGCTATTTGAAGAACCAGTAAATTTTACTGTAATAAAACTTACTACGATAACAAGAACGATAGCGCCAACAATTTTTAACCACTTACTATTTTTATTTTCCATAGCATTATAAAAAAATTAATTAATAAAAAATTTACTTTACTTAAAGTAAGGTCATTATAACATATTTAGTATTAATAGTGTA
>CAYNEQ010000114.1:0-2381 GCA_964396295.1 uncultured Gammaproteobacteria bacterium | reverse complement strand
GCAGAATAATCATCAACTTCGTTTGGTTTGACAAAGATGCGCACTTCACGACCAGCTTGGATAGCATAGACCTTATCAATGCCAGGGAAGCTACTGGCGGTCTTTTCGAGCTCCTCAAGACGAGCTACAAATTGTTCGCAGGTGTCTTTGCGAGCGCCGACTCGAGCGCCGGAAATGGCGTCAGCGGCTTTGGCGATAGAGGAGTAAATATTGTAAGGCTTATCTTGGTGATGGGTGAGCGCGGCTTGGCAGATATCTTCGTCAACATTAAATTTCTTGAGGATCATGTAGCCGATTTCCGGATGTGAGCCTTGCGTTTCTTGGTCTACGGCTTTACCGATATCATGGAAGAAGCCACATTTTTTGGCTTTAGCCGCATCAAGCCCCAGTTCACTGGCAATAATCCCAGCCAAGTAACCGGTTTCCATGGAGTGGTTGATAATATTTTGACCGTAACTGGTGCGGTATTTGAGACGACCGACGATGCTAACCAGTTTTGGATCAATACTCGTAATACCCATTTTGTAAAGGGCCTCTTCACCGGCCTTTTTAATATCCAAGGCCAAGTCTTGTTTGGCTTTTTCGACAAACTCTTCAATGCGCGCCGGTTGAATGCGGCCATCAGCCATGAGTTTTTCTAAAGCGAGCTTGGCGATTTGACGGCGAATAGGGGAGAAGCCGGAAACTACAATCGCATCTGGTGTATCATCAATAATCAGTTCGCAGCCAGTCAGTTTTTCAATAGTTTTTATATTGCGTCCTTCTTTACCGATGATGCGGCCTTTCATGTCTTCGCTGGTAAGCTGGACGGTGGTAGAAGTGATTTCCGCGGCGTGAGAAGAGGCGCAGCGCTGCACCGCATCGGCAATAAGGTTGCGAGCTTTTTCTTCGTAGACTTCATTTGATTCTTTTTCCAACTTCAAGACGCGAGCGGTAAGATCAGCTTTGGTTTGCTCTTCGACCCGTCGTAACAATTCTTCCTTAGCTTCGTCTTTGGTGAGGTTGGCAATGCTTTGCAGCTTGGCTACCTGTTGTTCGTGAACTTTTTCGATGTCAGCCTTGATGTGCTGAATTTGGTCGGCTTTTTCTTGTAACTTTTTCTTATCATTTTCCAGCTCCAATATTTTTTGATCAAAGAGATTTTCTCTTTTTTCCAGTCTCTCTTGGGCGTTGTGTAGATCTTGCCGTAATTGTTTTTCTTCTCGTTTGACGTCGTCTAACAGCTGGCTTGCCTTTTGCTGCCCTTCCAAGACAATTTCTTGTTGTTTGGTTTTAGCCTCCACCAGCATTTTTTCAGCCTTGGCTTCTATAGAATTAGCTTCAGCTTGTGCTAGTTTTTTTCTTAAGATATACCCGATTCCGAGGCCGAGACCTGACCCTACGATGACCAGGATGGCCCATGTAATATTACTCATATGCAAACAAAAACTCAAAATCTTGAGTTGTTACCGAAGAGGTATTGAAGAAGTTTATTTAGCCAAAAAACACAAAAATCCAGACAATTTTGTCTGCTCCGTAAGGTGGGAGAAGTATTTTTGTAGTTTGACTGGCATAACACGCCTAGAATTTATTTTTTTGCTGATCTTAGCAGATTCTTCGTTCAATATGTCGGTAATTTCCCAAAGATCGTTAATTATTTAAGATGGCTATATAGTAGCATCTTTGGGCCCGGGTGTCAACATGATGCTTTTCCTAATTTTAATTTTTTTCAGGAGAGCTATCCTTATTTTCATATCTATCTAAAGGTATCGTTAGCTCAGGTCTTTCTGGTTGAGGTTGAATTTCTCCACGTTCAATTCTGTTCAGTCTGTCTATTTCATGCGCAGGCAATCCTTCTGGTATTTTTATCCCGTCTGTCCATGGATCCTTTTTTTGTTCTGGCATATATTTATTTTAAATCTGTAATATTAATAGCATTAGTTAATAGATAATCCCCAATTTGCGTTCTTTCCAACTCTTCACAGTAAGCACCGGTACCTAACTTCTGGCCAATGTCATGAGCCAGAGAGCGGATGTAGGTACCTGCTGAACATTGTACCTCGATTTTGAGTGTGGGCCAAGTATAGTGAAGAAGGTTAATATTATAAATTTCTATTTCATTTGGTTGGCGCACAACTTCGATGCCTTTTCTTGCCAGGTCATATAATCGCTGACCGTTGATTTTTTTGGCTGAGAACATGGGCGGAACCTGTTGTTGTTTGCCGGTAAAGGTTTTTAATGTTTCTAAAATTTGTTCTGCAGTTACTGGTTTTGCATCGTTTATTATCTCTATCTTGCCTGTTTTGTCGTAGGTATTACTCGTTGCGCCGAGGGTAATAGTCGCAATGTATGTTTTTGGTAGTTTTTTAAATTCATCAATTTTTTTTGTATCTTCACGTCCG
>CAYNEQ010000113.1:0-2390 GCA_964396295.1 uncultured Gammaproteobacteria bacterium | reverse complement strand
AGCTTTTCGTCGCGATAACTGTGTCCGTTAACCGTAATAATTCCGTCAGTATTTATTCCAACCATCTTTGCCACTTCTGCATCATCTGAGACCGCTTTTATTGCCTTTCCAAATTTTGTAAATCGTAAAGTTAAAACCAGAACAAACATGATTACGATACTGAGTGCAAGTGCAATGAGCTGGACGCCAGTAATTACTCCACCGAAAATTTGAAATGTTTGTGTGCTTATTGTTGCCGGAAAAACTTGAAATTGACTGGAAAATATAATTGCAATGATTGCTTGAAGTGTAGTCATTACACCTAAGCTGGCGACCATAAAAACCATACTTGATGCTTTTCTAGCACGAAGTTTTTTGTAAACTATTTTTTCAATAAGATAACCGACAAATCCAGCAACTAAAACTCCAAGAATTATACTAGCGTAAATATCCAACCCAAGCATTTTGGATAAATAAAAAACAGCGTATCCGCCTACTGCGGTAAGTACGCTATATCCCAGATCAAAAAATTTTGCAGTACCGTAGATGAGATTAAAACCGAGAGCAACCATCGAATAAATAGCACCAGCAATAATACTATTCAAAATGAGTTGTGGGACGATTTCCATTTGTCTTTATTATGACATTTTCTGAAAAATATGTGTAGTTTATTACATTCGAGCGTGTTTTAAGTACCAGCGACCATTGACATTCCATTATAAAAGGAGTATAATAGACAAAAGAAAAGTTAAATTTCAAGTAGAATACACTATGCAAATCTTGGCCGATGAAAGAATCGCAAACACTCTGGGAACCATGTTCTCAGATCTTACCGACAAAAATTTCTACGTTGTTCAACTCGAACCGGCAGGTCCCGACCATAACAGACAGGATATTCGCGGTCTAGACATCGCACTCGAAATCGCCCCTACCGGTATTCCCGTTGTCATGCTTGGCTGGCTCACACCGGAAATGTACATCGACAAGAAAGCCGACAAGTGGTTCGCGGCAAATGGTTACCCGAATGTGGTCTTCCTCCGGTTGCCCGCAACTTCGCAAGAAGTACTCACGGCGATTGAGAAAGTAGAGGCCAATGAAAAGTCTGGTGACCGATTTTCTGACCCATTGGCCATTGATCTGCTCGGTGTCGCGGAACAAAGTTCCACCATCGGAATTCTGCATCACGACATTTCTTCTGCTCAGCGAGATACCGACCGCATGGCTGAGTGGGAGAAGAAAGCGAGAGAGATTTTTGGCGACAAGAATCAAGCCGAGCTCATTTCGCTCGTCACTGGGGTGGCACGAACGCGCCACATTTCAGGAAAACTTGCCGGGTATAAATACCCCGACGTCTGCGTGGATGTCGAGGGAACGATCCTTGCCGCCGACGGTCAAATCCGCCATGAGGTCTTAGCTCTGGCCGAAGAAAAGGCACAGGGTGGCCCGATCACTGTGTGGACCGGCGGCGACCTCTACAATCTCTCCCATCAACTTCGCAAAGCAGGCATCCTCTATAAGATTGTCTCGAAAGAGACAATGCGAGGCGCCACAGTGAGAGTCGTGATCGACGATCAGCTCGAAGCCACCTTCAAAAGTGAGTGTGGGGTTGGTTACGAGGAGTACATTCAAGTCTAAAGTTCGTTTTAGCGGACCAAAGCAAAGCCCCGATTTTTGTCGGGGCTCTTCTTTTTAATATTCAGCTTTCACATACTGTTGATTTTTTGCCATCTGTAATTCAAGTTGGTAAACAACCGTTCTGTCTTCCAAGAAACTAAAGTTTCCAATAGCTGGATTCTTATATTTATAATTAAAAACTGCTGTCTTTGAGCTTTTTCCTGGATTTTCTTCCATAGCCTTAACTACATAAGTAGTCATGTCATAACCTAAAGCAGAAACATAATCTGGAGCGCCACCAAATTTTGCTTTATACATATTTGTATAGGCAGTAGAAAATTGACTTGGAGCAATACCTGGAGCAAATGTTCCTTCTCCAAAAGTTCCAAATTTTTCTAGATTTTTATTATCAACATCAACAAAAGTAATTGCTGTTCCCTTGAAACCGAGTTCTCGTAACTGTTTTACCACAGTCAAAGCATCAATTGGGTTATCCATCGTGACAAAAACTGAATCTGTTTTACTGGCAATTATTTTTGTAGCAAAAGTTCTATAATCACCGTTTGCATTTGGAACAAGTTCGTTATAAACAACTGTGTAACCAGTAACTGGAGCTTTTCTAACCATAGCGTCTCGTGAATTTATTCCAAAATCACTGTTTGCATCTACAAGAGCCATTGTTTTAATACCTTTTTTCTGAATCATAGGTACAACAGTATCAAGTTGTTTGTCCGCGTTTGGGTAACCACAAAAAACGTTTGTGAGAGGCTTAAATGAATCACTGCAGAAAGAGAAAG
>CAYNEQ010000112.1:0-2444 GCA_964396295.1 uncultured Gammaproteobacteria bacterium | reverse complement strand
AAAAGGCAAAGTAATTAACGGTGGACGTATTAACTGTTCCGCTACCTCCACCACCCGTACCTGTATCATCAGTAAGACATGTAAATTTTCCTGTTTGCAAATCATAATTTAATGTTTGAGAGTCCAGATCACAGTCTCCTAAACCGCCTTGAAAAAATCCACCGACAACTGTGGTCGTTTGCATGGTTGTTGAGTTTGTAAAATTAACCAGACCTGAAACATACAAGTTGGTTGAAGTCACATTCGTAGCCAACAAATTAGTAACAGCAGTGTTACCCAAGTTCGTAAGACCAGAGATATATAGGTTGGTCGAGGTGAGATTGGTGCCGCTGATATTAACGAGTACTGAGGAAGTAGTAAAGAAATTGGTAGAGGTAAGACTAGTAAAGACGCCTGTTGATGGATTGGTGGCACCAATCGGCACATTGTTGATTGAGCCGCCAGTAAGGGTGAGTGAGCCGGCAACCATCGCATCGGTCACTGAATCAGCTGGCAATGACAGAACACCGGTGACAGCGAGATTCGTGGAAGTACCAGATACAATTACTGTGCTAGTCGCAAACAATATAGTGCTGGTAACCGCGGTAAACACACCGGTGGAAGGTGTGGTAGCACCAATAGGCGTATTATCTATTGCGCCGCCATTAATAGTTAGAGCATTTACCACCATGGCATTAGTGATAGAATCATTCGGCAAATTTACATTCCCGGAAATATATAAATTTGTACTGGATACATTTACAAAGATGGCATTTGTGGAAGTAAGGCTTGTGCCGGACGCAGAAGAGAAAAATAACGGTCCGGATAAAGTACCACCGGAAAGAGGCAAATAGTTTGAAGCTGTAATTGTATCAACAACCATTGCATCGGTCACCGCATTATTTGGCAACGTCAGAGAACCTGTCACTACAAGATTGGTAGAGGTGACATTTGCGAATAATGCACCGGTCGAAGAAACGATGGTGAAATTAGTATTTGTAGTTACCGTAAAGGCACCGTTGGCAAATTGCACAAACGATGTGCCTGTAACAGATGTTGCGTTCATATAAAACGCAAAATAATTTGCGGTAGAAGTATTAACCCCGCCACCGGCCCCACCTCCAGATCCTTCATCATCAGTCAGACAGGTAAATTTTCCTGTTTCAAGATCATAATTTAAAGTTTGAGTATCAAGATCACAGTCCCCCAGACCAGACTGATAAAAACCGCCTGATACAGTGGTCGTTCGCATCGTGGTTGAGGCGGCAAAATCTGCCAAACCAGAAACGTATAAATTAGTAGTCGTGGTATATCCGACAATCAAACTACCGATTGTTGAAGTAGAAACCGTAGTGCTATTAAACAAAAAATTTCCATTAGCATCTGAAAGTGGAATGTACTGACTACTGGAAAGAGTATTTGCTCCTACGCCATTTAAGTAGCTGGCATTAAACGCATACGGCACCGTGGTAATTCTTTTTCTTGGGGACAATGCATTTCCATTAATCCGTACTTCTAAATACACGGAACCATTATCTCTAAAAATTGTCGGGTCCACGGGATTCGTCCCCGTATCACCCAAACTTACTGTAAACAAGCCAGAAGTTACGGTGGTTGGCACTGCTTCAGGAGATCCAATCGTGCCGCTTGCCGTATACAGTATGCTGCCGCCTGTTGGTGCATCATAAAAAATAAAGTGCATGTCTACGGATGCGGTGGGTAACGCGCCATTGTTTAATAATTTACCTTGATAAGTGATAATAGCGGGAGGATTTGCAGCCAAAGCCTGCTTCGCCAGAAAACCGGCAACTACAAAAAACAAAATCAGCCCAAATATCACAAAAATGGGAAGTATTTGCATTCTTTTCCCAAAGAATTTTCTTTGGGATTTTTTGCTCCAACTTTCTTCCATATATATATATACATACATTATACAGTTTTTTTTGCTTTTTTTCTATGATAAAAAGGCCTCACTTATGGGGATAAGTAACAAAAAAATACAACACTCACAAACAAGTGAGTATTACTCTAAAATTTTGTTTATTTTCTTCTTTTACGGAGAGTGAAAACGGTGAAAAAAATTGAGAATATAAAAATTCCTAGCACTACCATACTCCAAATCGGTAAATACCAAATATAGACAGTTGAAATTGCTTTTTGATTAGTAAGTCCATATATTATTCTCACTTGCGCGTGATACAATCCCGGCCAAATAATTTTATTTTCAGCAGATATAACGGGCGTAAGGTGGCGCATTGAACCTGCTATCAATTTACTTCCTAAAAAGGCCTCTTGAGTAAAGATTTCTTCGCCTTTCCAATTCTCAACGCACAGAACACCTTTTAACAACACCTCACCTGGTCCGCTACTTTTGAGGTTAAGATTAAAATCCCAATTTTGGTCTGTAAAATTAGTGTTTTTTGCATTCCAACCGCTAATAATCATGTCTTCATATACCTCACCGG
>CAYNEQ010000111.1:0-2471 GCA_964396295.1 uncultured Gammaproteobacteria bacterium | reverse complement strand
GGCGCGCACCCGAGTCAAACCTGACAACTCCCCACTTTTTTCATAGCGATAGTTAGTCGTGGTGCAGGTATAACGGACAGGTAAATCACGATAACTGTGCGGTTCGGTCTTATACAACATCATAAAGTGCGGGCAGTTCATGGGCTTGAGGTAGTAATCAGCCTCGTCCTTCAACTGCATCGGCGGATACATGGCATCGTATTTATCAAGGTGTCCAGAAATTTTATACAATTCACTTTTAGTAATATGCGGAATCCAAATCGGCACATAGCCATTTTTTTCTTGTAGTTCCGTAATATAATTTTCTACGGCTCGACGCAAAATAGCGCCATGTGGGTAGAACAGTGGCAGACCGCCACCCACTTCGTCAACGAGCGTAAATAGTTTTAACTCTTTACCCAATTTTCTATGATCACGCTTTTTTGCTTCTTCTAGCTGAAGCAGGTACGTTTCCAATTCTTCTTTATTAGAAAATAACAAACCATAAATTCTCGTTAACATTGGATTCTTCTCATTTCCTCGCCAATAGGCCCCAGCTAACTTATATAGTTTTAATCCATCAAGCGGAATCTCTTTGGTATTTTCTGCATGCCCACCGCGACACAGATCAGTAAATGGACCGGATTGATATAGCGTAAGCACCTTGCTCTCTTTGGCAAATTCTTCGATTAGTTCCAATTTAAACGGCTGATCTTTTTCAAAATCTTTAGCTTCATCGGCAGATACTTCTTTACGGATAAACGCATGACCACCCTTGGCAATACTTTTCATCTTCTCTTCAATTGTTGCGAAATCATTTTCAGAAATCGAGACCCCTTCCGGAAATTTAAAATCATAATAAAAACCATTTTCAATGGTCGGACCGATAGCCAACTTTGTGCCCGGATATAATTCTAAGACAGCTGCGGCCAACATGTGCGCGGCGGAGTGACGCAGATGATTAAGTTTTTCTATTTCCATATATTATTATAAATTAAACTTAGCTAATTAAATTAAAAAACCCCGACATACAAAAACTTTGTATATCGGGGTCCTAAATTTTTTTAAGACGGTTCCACCCGAATGTTTCACTTTTATCCATTAAAACGCTCGGAGAGTGGTACCATGCCATACGGCTGGGCTGGTTCTCCTAGTAACGCGTTTTTATTATCTTAATCTAGACTAATGGTATTGTCAATCCTGTTAAATTCTGGCTGTGTCAGACCCCGCTTTGCGGGGATTTAACAGGATAAAACTATTCCACATTTTTCACCACCACCTGTACTTTATCACCTACAGCCGGCGCTGTTCGTATCCAGCCTGGAGAAAACTTCACATCTACTCCCACCACATGACCAAGCCCAAAGACATATCGTTCTATTTCATCTTTTTTCTTGCCAAAGAAATTACTGACTGCCAATTTTTCACCATTTACATCTAGCGTCACTAAGACATCCTGATAGACAGACAATTGTGCTGTCTGCTTTTGCAAATCATAACTTGCCAAACTGACTTGGGGTTCCTTATTAATCGATAACGGTTTTTCACTGGTCGCATCAACTTGATTAGCCACCTCTCTGCCTAACAAGTTTTTCAACTCTTCGTTATTATAATAAACAACCACCGCAGTGCTAGTACCTGACAAATTAAATTCACTCACTTCTTCTCCCACATCTTGATCCACCACAATATTTGTATCTGGGACAAACACTAGCTTCTCAGTATATGAACCAACGGGAGTAACTGATTTTTCTACGGCTTGTTTTACTTTATTGGCAAAATCAGCTTTAGCAGACTTGAGATCTTCGGCGCTTAGGACACCAATGGTGCGGACACCGCCAGCCATAGCTTTGGTACTTTCTGCATAAATCACTTTTTGCTTATCTTCACTTAACCCAGGTATCGTAAACTTACTTGGACCAATATTTCCCGTAGCGCCAGGCTGGTCGGCATATACCTTGGCCATGATTTCTCCGTTCGCTGGCACAGATACTCTATCGGAGAGATGGAAGAGAACACCATTTGTATTCAGCAGTCTGGTAGTTTTCACTAAAGTCTGAACCGCATTGGTCTCGTTATAAATAGTCACTTCTCCCACGGCTAAGCCATCAGTCGTTTTATTGCCGGTGGGAAAATATTTTTCTGACCAACTAAATTTTGTGCTTGACACCAGTCCCACAATAGACACATCCCCTGTTTTTCTTTCAGCAACATTCACCATTAAATTTACGTTCTTGTTATCAGTCTTTGCCACAATCACAATCGAAGCTTTTTTGGAAGTAAAAAATATAATTACTCCCAATAAAACTATTGTAACCACTAAAAAAGTAACAGCAATAGTGCGATAAAAACGCACCGGTGGTTCTGGCGCTAACTTGGTCGTGACTCGATGAGTGATCATAATTTTAATTCTCAGTGAATAGTTCGTAGCCAATAGCAAAAACTACTGACCGCCCATATTATAACACAAAAACCGTGCATTACCAAACCGT
>CAYNEQ010000110.1:0-2472 GCA_964396295.1 uncultured Gammaproteobacteria bacterium | reverse complement strand
TAAGTGGGCTATTAATGCCAATTAACGTTTCTTTAAGTTTGGTGACCGGTGGATTTTTGGCTTTATATGTCAAGCATAAAGAGGAATGGTATCCATTTTGGTCGGGTGTATTTGCCTCACATTCGATTTGGATGGTACTAAACGCTTTGTTTAGTTAATCAGAAAAATAAAATTATTTTTTATCTGGTTCTGAAGATTTACCTATGTCTGTATCTGTGGCTGATTTAAATTTGCCTTTTAAATTTTTAGCACGTTCTAGGAGATCAACAAAACTCTTGCCATACTCTTTTATAAATCCCTCACGATCGTTTTCAAGTCTTCTTATTAGATAGTTTATAAACAGGACTTCCGCAAATAACTGAAAGATTCGATCTAGATTGACTTTTAAATAAAAAAGAGCTCTCTTATATTGTCTGAAAACAAAAAAAAGAGAGCTCAAATGTTTAAAATAAACACCTTCTTAAATTATTCCATCTCACTAATTTTGTCCAACACAAAACGTAGTTTTGAATCTTTAGGTAAGCAATTTGCTAAAAGTGGCGATACCATCAAACGTTGGTTACCAAAAGCCCAAAGCAGCCAGCAAGCGCTGAGTGCGCTTGCAAAACATCTTTTTAAAAATGCTAAAGTTCTAACATTGGCAATCGATGACACACTTTTGCAAAAGCGCTATTCACGCTTTATGGCAGGTACCGGTAAATTTTTTGATACTAAATTGGGTCACCGTATCATGGCCTATCGTTTGATAGTTGGCGCATTAACCAATGGCCAATATATCGTACCAATTGACTTTGGCTATCTGTTTGATTCAGACACATTGTTGCCTGAAGATGTAGTTAAAACCAAACTAGATTTTGTGAAGCAGTTCTACAATTTGGCTAAAGAGCTATTTCCCAATATTAAAATCAAATTAGCTGCCGATGGTCTATTCGCTACGATCAGCATTTTAGATTGGTGTTTACAAAATGGTATCGAAACTGTGATGCGTATGCATAAAAATCGAACTGTTATTTTTAAAAATCAACGTTGCAAAATAAGCGATATTTTGTGCATACAACCTAAGGGTCGCCAGATGGCACGCACTATTAAAGTGATTTGGAATGATCTGAGCCTGTATTTAACAGCGGAACGTCGAATTGATAAACATGGCATCGAATCAATTGTTTACCTGATCGCCACTTATAAAGTAAAGCCCATTCAGTATGTGCATGATTACAAAAAGCGTTGGACCATTGAAAAATTTTTCAGAACATCCAAACAGTATTTAGGCCTGGCCGACTGTTTTTCGCGCCAGTTGGCTACCCAAGAAAAACATGTCGCATCTGTCTTGCTAGCCTATGGGCTAGCGCAGGTCGAAATGCGGCAAAAAAAATTAGAGACACCAGAAGCTGCTTTGAGATCTATTAAACAGCAAGACCCATATGTCTCCCTGAAGAGATTTAATCGACTAGATAAGATCTTTGAAGATGTCGCTATGTAGTTTGAGGAAGTCCTGTGTATATGTGTTTTGAAGATAAGGTTAGGGCAACACAATTTGAAAAATACCTAAAGACCGGTTCAGGTAATGCTTTTGCAAAAAAAAGATTGTGGTAAATAGTCTTCCTATTGTGAATTGCAGGTCAAATCGGGATTAATGTACGCATGTTTTATCTCTTTTGATTATTTTATAATCTTTATAAAGACCTGAACTAAAAGCATGACTAGATTCTAGCCATTCTAAGTCTTTTCTGATTTCTATATCATTAAGGACACGTGGAATAATTGATTTTGGTTCAGTTTTAAAAATCTGTAGCATAAATCCCCATTCAATTCCTTTATTAAAATATATAACCTTGTTTGCTACATTTACCACCACTGGGTACGCATGACCCTTCCAATAATTAAGGGGCCTTGAAATTAAAGTAAATTTCCAGTAAGGAGCATCATAAAAATCATCTTGCATAGTATACATAGGATATATTTCGGCTGTAGTATCTACAAAGGTAACTACTTTTTTCGAGCTAGTGGAGTCTATGTAGACTAAATGCAACCACCCATCACACTTTTCTTTTACTGTAATATGAATTGATGGAAAGCCGGGATTTATAGAAGATGATGAAGAATTTTTAACATAATTGATTTTAAAAAATTGGTTTTCAATTGTACAAAATTTACCATCATTATAAATGGCTTCATGTATATTTAAGGCTGGCTTTTTAGGCATTTCAGGATTTTTCCATGATGCCAGTTTTAATATGATTATACTAATGGCCACAAGCCCAACGACAAGCTTCATTGCACTTCAGACATTTTATATACACCATTTTCTTCGGTAATCATAATTTGCTTAGGGCGCGTTTTTAATAACTCTTTCCAAGCATTAAGTAGCTCAATTACATTCTCTCTGGGTATCACTAAAATATGATTGGGATCAGCAATGAAAATAGGTGCTTTATCCTGAATTAAGTCCACAATTGATCCAAATGTTACATT
>CAYNEQ010000109.1:0-2490 GCA_964396295.1 uncultured Gammaproteobacteria bacterium | reverse complement strand
GTCTTACAACCATCAGAGTTGCTTTTTCTAATTACTGATAAAGATAAGAAATTTAGACTCGAAGACTGCGACTGCCAAGCAACCGTCATGTTTGGCACCACCACCCTTCTAACTCAGCCTGTCACCACTTCAAAAAGTTCCTATCATGGTATTTTTGCCCCAGCTCTTCCGTTTACCTTTCCCCATCCTGGCTTATACACCATCACACTAAGCGCTGCCGCAAAACAATCTCAAAATTTTGAGCCATTTAAAATCTCATACGATGTGTGGGTAAGCAATCAACCACCTCACACAAGCAGGACATTTAAAGTCGTATATGGTCTCATTGTGGCCACAATTCTATCCGCCTCAATCATACTGTTTGTCAGGCTAGTTAATAAAAACACAGAATCCTAGGGGGCTACTCTCAGCACATAACTGCATTCTGGATACTTCCAAAATACCGCTGTTTATGCTAGGATACCTCTCATATGAATAAAAAATTCTTACTGGTTGTTTTTTTGAGTATCGGTATTGTAACCATAGCCATAATTACACAAATACATCCTAGAAACATACCTCAACCATCAGATAAGATCTCGGTTGCTACGAGCTTCTACCCTCTTGCCTATTTGGCCCAGCAAATCGGCGGTTCTTATGTATCTGTAATTAATATAACTCCTGCCGGCGTCGAACCGCATGATTTTGAACCAACACCTCGGGATATTAATAATATTTATAAATCACAGTTATTTATTTTTAATGGCGGCGGCATAGATAGCTGGGCGGAAAAAATTCAACCAAACCTCGAAGCCCAAGGCATAAAAACAATTAACATGCTTTCTGAAGCAAAACGCCAATCACCAATACTCGAATCTACTAACCCTCACCTCTGGCTTGATCCAACCATCATGTCTCAAGAAGCGGATATGGTGACTGATCTATTAATTAGAATTGATAGCGCGCATGCACAAGAGTATAATAGCAATAGAGAAAAACTGAAAAAAGAACTTGCCAAGCTTGATACCGAGTATCAACTCGGACTTTCTAATTGTCAATTGCGGGAAATCATCACTTCTCATGATGCGTTTGGCTATCTGGCAGTCCGATACAATTTTAAGATTGCAAGCATTTTAGGCATATCACCTGAAGAAGAACCGTCACCTAAGAAAATCGCCGAGATTTCAGCACTCGCCAAGAGCAAAGGAGTTAAATACATCTTCTTTGAAACTATGGTGAGCCCAAAGCTTTCCGAAACTATCGCTAGTGAAATTGGCGCTAAAACCTTAGTCTTAGACCCGATAGAAGGACTGCCCGAACAAGACAGTAAAGATAACCAAAACTACCTCACTCTCATGCAACAAAACTTAGCCAACTTAGAAACCGCCATGCTATGCCAACCCAACCAATCATCGAAGTAAAAAATCTCAATTTTTCCTACAACAAAGATCAGCCAGTATTGGAAAAGGTTTCATTTAGCGTACCAGCCGGAGATTATGTCGGCATCTTAGGGCCAAACGGTGGCGGCAAAACTACGTTGCTAAAAATTTTAGTCGGCCTTCTCAAACCAAACGATGGTCAGGTATACATCTTTGGCCAAGATATCAATAAATTAAAAAACCGATCCGAGATCGGCTATGTTCCGCAACGCGTCGCCCAAGACAACGCCACTTTTCCGGCCACCGTCTATGAAATTGTCGAAAGCGGACTGGTAGCAAAAAACGGTTTGTTTGGCTCTATATCAAAACAAGATACCCAGGCAATTGCTGACGCCTTACGCACCACTAATATTTCGAACCTGAAATTCAGGCTCATGAGCCAACTTTCCGGCGGCCAACGACAACGAGTCTATTTAGCGCGCGCTTTGGCCAGCAAACCAAAAATTCTTATCCTTGACGAACCATTTGTGGGCGTTGATCCAACCTCACAAAAAGATTTTTACAACTTCTTAAAAGAATTAAACTCCCAGCACGGCATTACCATTTTATTTGTCTCCCACGACATAGATACGATTACCGGCGAAGTAAAATCTGTCCTTTGCCTCAATCGCGGCTTATTCTGCTACGGCGCAAAAGAAATCATTGAGGAAGAAGAGATGATCGCTAAGGTTTACGGCAAAAATATTACCCATATCCACCACCCTCACTAATATGTTGGAAATTTTTCAATACGATTTCATGATTCGCGCCTTTACGGCCGGCATGATTATCGCAATACTCGCACCCACAATTGGTATTTTTTTAGTCATAAAACGATACTCGCTTTTAGCCGACACCTTGGCCCATGTCTCATTATTTGGTGTAGCTCTCGGGGTCCTTCTCGGAATCAACCCTATCGGCACTTCGATTATCATCTCCACAGCCGCAGCTTTGGGCGTAGACAAACTGCGCCGCGCCCGCAAAATATTTGGCGAATCAGTCCTAGCCTTATTTTTATCCGGTGGACTAGCAGCGTCTCTTATTGTCTTTGGCCTTGCCAAGGGACTAAATGCCGGCATATTAAGCTATCTAT
>CAYNEQ010000108.1:0-2556 GCA_964396295.1 uncultured Gammaproteobacteria bacterium | reverse complement strand
TGTTGTGATTGACATGGAAAAATTCTACCTGAAAAACCCCCAGCTGCAACTTATCATTATTGCCGACATTATGGATGTTAAGCGGTCGTACGCCTTTAAAATCTTCTTGGCGTTTTTTGATAATCGCATTAGTGAGTGGTAAGCCGTACATGGGCGGATAGCCAAGCAGTGGAATAAGATGTGGTATGCCGCCAATATGATCGTAATGACCATGAGTAATAATTACGCCGCGGATATTTTTTTCTTTGCCTTTGAGATAGCTCATGTTCGGGATGATGTAATCAATACCCGGCATATCTTCTTCCGGAAACTGCAGCCCCATATCCACCAAAATGATATCATCGCCATATTCAAATAGGGTACAGTTGCGTCCTACCTCTTCCAGGCCGCCAATCACGGCTACACGTAGTTTTTTTTCTTCTACACGAAAACGAGCAAAAGAAGAATTTTTTTGGTCCTTTATTTTATTGTTTACTGCAGTTCGGTTTGTGTTAAAGTTTCGTCGTACTAAGTTGTGGCCAGACACATGGCTCGAACCGTTATTGTGGAGGGACGGTTTTTGAGTTTGTCCTGGGCTGGAAGAATAGCGCATCATACAAGATTATAGATGATTTATGTAGTTAGAGTTAATTAAATATAAGAATTAAAATATGTGGGGACGGAGAGACTTGAACTCTCAAGGCTTGCGCCATACGCTTCTGAGACGTACGCGTATACCAGTTCCGCCACGTCCCCGTGTGATTAATTATAGAAGTTTATTTCCATTGATGTTTAGTTTTGATGTACCAGTTGGGCAGATAGTTAAACCGATCCGCAGGATTAAAAATTGTGTTCAGTGTAATGCCTTTAATATCATTATTGGCGATAAAATTATATTTTGGGGTGTACAGAAATACAGCGGGTAGTTCTTTGGCTAAGATATTTTGAAACTTTTGATAATTTTCCGCGCGGACTTTTTCAGTGGTTGTAGCGCGAGCGTCTTCGAGCAGTTTGTCAGCGCTGCGGTCGCTAAACATTGCCAAGTTTAAACCAGGATAATTGGATTGCGAAGAATGCCAACAAGGATATGGATCAGGGTCAGCGCCAAGAATTTCGCCATAGAGCAGGACTTCATAGCTGCGTTCTCGCAAAACATCCCTAACTAATTGGTAACTGTTTATGGTTTCAATCAGCGTATGGACACCGGCGGCTTCCCACATGGCTGCAATGCTATTGGCAACTTTAGTATATTCCGGAGTATCAGCCGTAGTAATCGTAATCGATAGTATATCGTTGTTTTTATTTTTTCTATAGAACGTTTGGGTAGGTGACATTGATTCTCGCACAGCGGCGCTGGTGTCCTCTTCAATTTGTTTTACTTGGGCGGCAATGGCTTCGGCAGGAGTGCTCGTATTATTTTTTATGGCATCGATGTTTGCTTGTTTATCTTTTATAGCTTTTGCGTATTCCAGGTTATAAAATTCTTCGGGTTGGATTTTGGTCCAGTTCTTGTCTAAAATTTGATTGGCTTTTTCCAAGTCGAATGTCGGCATGGCTAAGTTTTCTGTATAACCAAGAGTGCCTTTTAAAATTGGGCCTTGCAAGACCTCGCCATAGCCAGCGAGAGCCTCAGCAACTATCTTATTTTTATCAATCGCGTTACTTAAAGCCGTGCGTGATTCCAAATTTTTAAGAAAAGTAGAGTTGGTCTCATTAAAAAATAAAGCCGTATACTGAGGAAGATTAAATTGATACAAATTAAAATTTTTGCCGGCAATTTTACTAGCTAAATCATAGGGTAGGAAACTGCTGGCGGAAATATCTTGGTTTTTTAAGGCGGTGGCTATTTCTTGAAAATCGTTATAGAACTTGAAGGTGATGGTGTGCAAGTATGGTAAAGTTTGGTAGTAATTAGGATTTTGTTCCAATGTATAGGTTTGCACTTGGCCGGTAGAAAGCTTGCTAAATTTGCTGAATTTCCATGGTCCAGAACCAACGGGCTGGATATTAGCCTGCGAAAGTCTGACTTGCGCCGGAGATAATTCGCTCCAGATGTGTTGTGGTAAAATACCGACTGTTAAGCTATGTAAAAAAGCCGCAAAAGGTTCTTTTAAGGTAAAGCGCACTGAGTAGTCTCCAGTTTGCTCTATTTTTACCCCTTGAAAGGCGGTGAGCAGCGGGCTCTCTACTTCTGGGTCAGCCAGAGTCTCAAAAGTATAAGCGACATCATTGGCAGTGAGCGGCTCGTTATCAGACCAGCGCAGATCTTTTTTTAAATTAATATCATACACGGTGCCATTTTCCGAAATAGAAAAGTCAGAAGCTAAATCAGGAATTAGTTCTTGTCTGTCATTGTATTTGAACAATCCAGAATAGATTAAAGAAACAAGGTCGGCATCTATGTCGTTAGCTGAAGAAAAAAGAGGATTAATATATTTTGGCTGTCCAACTAAGCCTTCGCTATACTCTCCGCCTGCGGCAGGGATGCGTTCGCTATGTTTGGAAAACCAAATTGCTCCCCAGGTAATGCCTGAAGCAAAAAAAATGACCGTTGAAATAAGAATCAATTTTTTTTCT
>CAYNEQ010000107.1:0-2559 GCA_964396295.1 uncultured Gammaproteobacteria bacterium | reverse complement strand
TGCTTCTACCAAATTATTTAATTCATGCTGTAAGGCTTCAGTAGTGTCATCAGAATTAACAACCATGGTTTTTGGCAAACCAGTGACCATATCACGGCCTTTCACTTCCATAGTCAGCGGTTTTTCCATATACATCGCCGAACCAACTTTTATTTTTATTTCTTCAGCCGACCGTTCACCTACGGCTAAATTATATTTATGTCGAATATACTCAATAATAGCTTGATCAAACTTATTACCACCGACGCGAGCGGAACCCCAAGAAACAATGCCGCCAAGCGAAATCACCGCGATCTCAGCCGTACCACCACCAATATCAATAATCATATGCCCGGAAGCAGAACCGATCGGGATATCAGCGCCAATGGCCGCGACCACCGGCTCTTTGATAATATACGCAGCCCGCGCACCAGCAGCAATGGTGGCATCAATCACGGCGCGGCGTTCAGTCGAAGAAATTCCGGCGGGCACCGCAACCATGACCTCAGGACGAAACAACCGGACACCACCTAAGGCTTTATTGATAAAATACCGCAGCATGGCTTCGGTGGTCTGGTAATTGGCAATTACACCATCTTTCAAAGGTCGCTGAGCCAAAATTGCATCGGGCGCTCGGCCGATCATGTCTTTGGCATCAATCCCCACAGCCAAGACCTTACCATCAGCTTTGGAGACAGCTACCACACTTGGCTCATTAATCACAATGCCTTTTTTAGGTACATAGACCAAGACATTAGTAGTGCCGAGATCAATTCCGATTTTTTTGATAAACATACTGAACGAGTAAAATAGATGAGTTTACTCAGATATTTCCGAGTGAAGTATGTGTATATGCGGCAAAGCCCATATAAACATACGCGTTTAAAATTTTACTTCAAACCTTCTATCTGTTCTTAAATCTGTCTGCACGGTATATTTCTGATCGCCGATATTTTTACTCTCTTCACTTGGTATCGCAGCCGTGATATTTTTACCAAAATCAAGGTCAAGCGTCAACGCATCAGCAATCGTGCCTAATTCTTTTTGCACCAATAAATTATACGAACCTTGCTCAATTTGTTTGACTGCTGCTGGCGCAAGATAAAATTTCCAGGTTAACTCTTTCACACTTCTCGGTTCAATGGAAATAAAAGTTCCAAACCACTGTTTATCTTTTTCTATTCCTTGTTCTACAGGCGCCGGTTCCGAGGATTTATCTTTTTTCATACTACCAACCACTGAAATGAGCTGACTTCCCTGGGGAACAAAAATTCGCGCATACGTCCGATAACGACTGGTAAATTTAGTGAAGCTACCCGTGTTTGTATATTTCATGGTTACCGTGGCAATATATTTACCAGAGCTTGTCGCGGGAGCTATAGAATAGGACAATTCTTTTTTCATCACTTTATCGGTTTTGAGCGCACCCATATTCGCATCCACCCAAAGCAAATAATCACCCAACTGAGTCTTAACTTCTCCAGCCCAATCACGAGCCATTAAAATTTTTTGCATCTCGGGATTGGTGGAATAAGCCAATATATGTTTCTCGTTAAACATCCGTTGACTGAGAGCAAAATATTTTGACCAGTTTGTCAGAAAATCTTTTTTCATTTTGCGCATCAGCTCATGGCTCAAATCAACCAACACTTTTTTCCGCTGATTAAAATCCAAACCTTTATCAGCAAAACCAAACTCAACTTCGTTTTCCAGCTTTTCCGTAAAATTGCCCGCATTGAATTCTTCGCCATTAACCGTAATGGGTCCGCTGATTTTTAACACCTCCTCCATCAGTGTTGGCGTGATGCCGATAACACCGTCAATATTTGCCGCCTCGAGACCATTTTCTTTCTTAAATAAATCCAAAGACTGTAAAGAAGACAGGGCAAAATCCGGCGACCAATTACTATCTCTGAAGGCCCATTTCTTAATTTCTAAATAATCTACTAATGCCTGGGGCGGAACTGGCAAATTTTCCTGTGGCGCATAATTATCCAAAATTTCCGTTCCTTCTACTTTTAAAATTTCCGGCACCCCTTTATCAACTCTCACCACACTATAGGCGCCAATAAAACCGCCGCCGGGTCGAATCTCAGTATTATTTAAAAATAATACTAAATAGGTTTGTGGTTTTTCAAATCCCAAAACTTTAGGGATCACATTGCTTTCAGTCGAGTCAGTCACCACACGACCAGCAATCGTTTCTATCGCGACTTGGCGCAACCCCCCGTGCGCCCGAGACCAAAAGTAAAAACTGATACCGGCGGCAGTAACTAGCAACAGAATAATTAGAAATATTTTTTTTATCATATCATCTTTTTTTTACTGACACATTAAAGCCTAAATACTTTCCGAAAATAAGACGAGTGACCGCATCGATACATGGTATGGCAGAAAAAATTATTAACGAAATTGGTAATAACAACCATTGGATAAGCATCAGAATATATTTATGCCGCGGCTGATGTCCAGGCCGACGCGGCAAAATGAGCATACTCATGATCGCCGAGACAAATAGGCCAACCATAGCAAGCGTCATCAGAATCTGCAAAATATTAGGGGCATTGAAAAACAACGCGC
>CAYNEQ010000106.1:0-2613 GCA_964396295.1 uncultured Gammaproteobacteria bacterium | reverse complement strand
TTTCCAAAACTAACTTATGTGCATATACCACATGTTTTTTCTTGTTTGGTGTTACTGATAATCCGATAGGCGACACTGGGGACGGTAATAATAATTTCCAAATTATATTCGCGGCTGAGACGTTCTTGGAAAATATCTAGATGTAATAAACCTAAGAAGCCGCAGCGAAAACCAAAACCAAGCGCCAACGAATGTTCCGGTTCGTAGAAGAGGGAAGCGTCATTTAATTTTAATTTATCGATGGCGTCACGCAGTTCCTGATAATTATCTCCTTCTTTTGGAAAAATACCGGCATAGACCATGGGCTTCACTTCTTTATAGCCGGGCAGGGGAGCGGTAGTAATATTTTTTTCTTCCTCACTATTTTTATAGGTGGTAATGGTGTCGCCGACCCGGCAATCTTTGAGTTCTTTAAGGCCAGTAATGCAATAGCCGATTTCACCATTGCGAATACAGTCAGCCGGTTGAAATTTTGGTTTGTAATATCCAACTTCCAGGACTTCCGCAGGAGTTCTCGTGCCAAGTAAAAATATTTTATCTCCTTTTTTTAGTTCACCGTCTACAACTCTCACTGATGCAATGACGCCTTTATAATCATTATAGACAGAATCGAAAATAAGGGCGCGAGTAGCTTTTTCGGCTGTTTGGGTTGGCGGCGCAATGCGCTCTACGATGGCTTTAAGAATTTGGTCAACACCCTCACCAGTCTTTCCCGAAGCAAGAATAATCTCTTCTGGTTTGCAGCCCAAGAGATGTAAGATTTCCGATTTAGTTTTTTCGACATTGGCATTTGGCATGTCAATTTTATTGATAACCGGAATAATGGCCAGATTTTGTTCGATAGCTAGATATAAGTTACCGATAGTGTGCGCCTGAACGCCTTGGGTAGCATCAACGAGAAGTATGGCGCCTTCTACGGCCGCCAGAGATCGAGAAACTTCATAATTAAAATCCACGTGTCCAGGAGTATCGATGAGGTTAAGAATATAAGCTGCGCCTTGTAAGGAATATTCCATGCGTACCGGCGTCAGTTTGATGGTAATGCCTCGTTCACGCTCCAAGTCCATAGAATCTAACAGCTGGGCTTGCATATTTCGTTTTTCCACAGTACCGGTAAATTCTAAGAGACGATCGGCCATAGTGCTTTTACCATGGTCAATATGAGCGATGATACAGAAATTACGAATGTTATTAGTCATAATGATAGTTCAGAAACACTCCTTAACCATTAGTTTCAATCGATTCTTGTGGTTGGACTTGTTTTGATTTGAGAAATCTGGCAGTCAGACTTTCTTTGATCTGTAAGAGTTCCGGGACTTTCAAAAGATAGCATAGTATAAAGTAAATTGCTAGCCCTAGCAGTCCGGCCACAAGGCCCTGTCCTAAGATGCCAAAAAAATAATCCTGGTTAAATATTTTGGCAAGCGGTGTCTTGGCAAATTGAATGCCAAGACCCATAGGAATCGCCGCAATAATCATGCGGTAAAAAGAAGAAAATATTTTGTCACCGTCAATCGTATGCAGTGTATTTTTTAAATAGATGATTAATAAAATCAAATTTAATAGTGAGCCAATTGAAAATGCAAAAGCCAGTCCGGCGACGCCAAAAGGTTTCATAAACAACAGAGCAGCGATAATACTTGATAGCTCGGCAATGATGCCGATAATAAATGGTGTCTTTGTATTTGCTAAGGCATAGAAGGCTCGGGCGATAAGCGGAATCAGGGCTTGGGCAAAAAGACTTAAGGCAAAAAAAGCCAACGTGTCGGCGGTAGTAATTGTTGCATGCCAGTCAAATTTACCGGTGCCTAAAACAACTCGCACAACTTGCGCTCGTAAGAGTAAAAAAATTACCGAACAGGGGATAATTAAGAATAAGACTTGTCTAATAGTAGAAGATAAATTTTTAACAAATCCTTCGGTGTCATTGTTTGCGGCTGCGGTTGACAGTACAGGAAATACGGCAATGGCAAAGGGTATGCCAATAATACCAATTGGTACAGCCTGCAAGTTGTTTGCTAGATTAAATATGGTGATACTTCCGGCAGGTAATAAGGAAGCGAGAATAGTAATGATAACTAAGTTTAATTGGCTAATGGCCAGGCCTAATGTGCGGGGGATCATGAGTCTGCCGATGAGTCGGGTGTTTATATCTCGGAGATCAAATTGCCAGTGCCATTTGTAACCATTAGCTATGGCGCTATATATTTGTAAGGAGACATGCATGAAAGCGCCGAGTACTACGCCCCAAGCCAGGCCAGTAATGCCGATATAGCGGGTGAGTACCGCCGCGCCGATAATAATGCCTAAGTTATAAAAAATCGGCGCCAGAGAATAGAGTAAAAAAGCGCGGAGGGATTGCAGAATACCGCCAATGACCATTGAGAGTCCGAGCATAATGGTCGAGCCAAACATAATGCGAGTAAAAGTGGTGACCAGCGCTTTTCCCGCCAGGTCAAAGCCCGGCGCAATAATATTTGTCAGGTAGGGAGTAAAGATAATCCCGAGTACACTTAAGATTCCTAGTGAGATTGCGGTGATATTTAAAACATTATTTGCTATTTTCCAAGCGGCAGATTTATTTTCACTTTGATTAAATAATTTTGTAAAGGT
>CAYNEQ010000105.1:0-2697 GCA_964396295.1 uncultured Gammaproteobacteria bacterium | reverse complement strand
ATCGGCAACAAATAACTTATGCCCCACCTCATCTTTTGTCACACCTAATGGACGATTAAAGCCGTATTCATTTGTAGAGCCGCTATTTACGGCATTTTGCTCAAAATCAGCCATACCGCTTTTTAACTGACCTAACACGGCTTGGGCTGGCAAAAAATTATTTAGGGCGCTCGTATTGAATACAAGTACTCGATGATTTGAAGTGTCCACTACATACAATTTATTATCACCGTAATGAACGTTGCGTGGGAAAGTAAAGCGAGTCGCACCATTACCACTACTATTATGCGTAAAATCTAATTGACCAATCACATTTACTGCATCCTCTCCATCAATAATATTTGTTATATCAAATACTAGCACACGATGGGCATTTGGATCGGAAACATACAAATGATCGTCTACATCGTCAACTGAAATACCGCCTGCATACTGAATTTTATTTTCACTAATACCACCGAGATTGCTAGTAAAAATATTCTGGCCTAACACATGGACAGCTGGTTCGCCGTTAGTAATTCCATCAGCAAAATTTTCAGGCAAGTTCCCAGTATCTGATAAATCATACACGAGAACACGACTATTATTACTATCAGAAACAAATAATAATTTTTGTCCCTGGCTATATTCAACTGCCAACGGACCTGATAAGGTGTCGGCTCCGACCATACCTCCCCTATTATAACTAGAGGTCGTAAAGTCAGCCTGGCCGAGTACACGGATAGCTGATTCACCATCTGTAATGGCATTCACATCATATACAAGAACGCGATTATTACCGGTATCTCCAATAAAAAGGAGTCCCCTCGCTGAATCAAAGGCAATTCCATATGGCTGATTCAAACTACTATCCGTTGCTGGAGAAGCAGCAGAGTTAGAAGCGGTATTACTCTGACCCAACACCTGTATAGCTGCCTCACCATTTGTAATAGCATGCACATCATAAACCAGCACCCGATTATTAAGAGCATCAACTACAAACAAATAATTATGAACATTATCATATACTAGACCACCTGGTCGATTTAATGTATATTCATTGGCGACAGCACCTCTATTCGCTTTACCACTGAAAAAATTTTCCTGGCCAAGGACAGCATCCGCCTTATAATCTAACAGGTCATTATTAACGTCTAAATCAAAAACTAAAATACGATTATTGTTGCTATCCGAAACAAACAATCGATGGTTTGTCGCATCCAATGTAATGTCAGGATATGCATCAAGCTCAAAGCTAAAATCAAAGCCATGGTCATTTTTTATTGACGGTACTGTATCGGCTAAAATTTGAGTAAAATTTTGGCTACCGTCGGCATTGACCTGACCCAATACCTGATCGGCATTAAGGTTTGCTGCCTGTACAGCCGGCTTAAATCCAAGCATGCCGACCGTGGCCATAACGACAAAAACAGCCAAATTGGCCGCGGATACAAACTTTCTCAAGTTTTGTTTTTGCATATCTATATGTTCTATATGTTATTAAAGATTTTTGTTAATAAATTAACGCCGTATTATACTCTTTTTTTGCCTATTTGTCAATATTGGCAGGCTGTGTATTTTGAGTCTTAAATAGGTTAAATTCCGCACCCAAAAACCCTTGTCTTATATAGTGCCTTATGTTAGAATATACCTATTAAAATTAACTCATTTCTATCTAATTGTTTTGGTTTGACATTCGCTGTTTCGACTCACGGTCTTCTCACTCTATCAACGTTTTATACCTTAGTCAAGATATCTAAATAAGTTAATTATACTGCTATGCATATCAGCTGGCTTGGACAAACATGTATCAAATTACAAAGTAAAAATCTGGAAAAAGATGTCGTCATTCTCATAGACCCTTACAAACCAAAAAAGGGTGATTTTCCTCGCAGCTTCAGCCCAGATGTAGCGCTTTTCTCAGCTGGCATGAATGATGCAGCTGCGGTTTCCGATGCCTTTACGGTCAATTCTTTAGGAGAAATGGAAGTCAAAGGCCTCATGATCTTTGCTGTGCCTAGCTCCGAACAAGACCTTATCTACAAACTAAACCTGGAAGGAATCAATATGGTTCATCTTGGTCGGCTAAAAAAACCATTACAAAGCGCGGAGATGGAAAAAATTATGAGCCCGGACATCCTCTTCATACCCGTCGGTGGCGGAGAAAGTTACTTGGATATCAAAGCCGCGGCTGAACTGGCAAATACCTTGGAGCCACGGATTATCATTCCGATGGGATATAATTGCGACACTGATCCTGACGCTGCCCCACTCGCCACATTTGTGAAAGAACTGGGTCTCAAACCCGAAACCACCGAAAAGAAAATTATCATTAAGAAAAAAGATTTACCGCAAGAGGAAACAAAATTAATGGTTTTAGAAAAAGAATAAATCTATGCCAAAAAAGAGGGCTAGCACTAAAACTAAAAATACACCGGAAATTCCTGCGACCCCCCTGCCACAGCCGACCAACCAAGCGGCCAAACGGTGGCTCTGGATCTGGGTCAGCTTTTTTACTATTATAATTATCGGCTTATGGGCCTGGGCCACAAAAATCAGTTTGTCCACCTTTCATTGGAACAAAACCCCGGAAAAAAAATTGTTAGACACAAGCAAAGATGACTGGAACAAACTATTCAACCAAGAAAACGATCGAATAAAAAAAGAGCAGCTTAAAAGACAAGTACAAAACATGATAAATCAAATTGTCACACAAGC
>CAYNEQ010000104.1:0-2882 GCA_964396295.1 uncultured Gammaproteobacteria bacterium | reverse complement strand
CTACTTCGTAACCAGATTGTTTGATGACACATAGTTCTTCTTGTAGCTGCAGGCACTGCTGTTTGTCTAATTCAGGGTCTAAAGCCTGAGCTACTTGCCACAAATCTCCTATTGCTATATGTGGGTAAGGAGTGTCTATGACGGAGGGCAAATCAAATTCTGGCGCAGCGGCCGAAGTTTCATTCATTTTTTATTTATACCATAATACCAAAAAATTACTTGCAACACTTTTAATTACCCCTGTTTTATTATAAAATGTCTTAATGAGAAAATTACAAATTGGGGTCATGGGATCCTGTTCCGACCTGAATTATTCACAAGAAATAGAAAAGATTGCCGAAGAGATTGGTGGTGAAATAGCCAAGCAGGGCCATGCTTTACTATTTGGCGCGGAAAAGGACTTTGACTCACTGTCAACTGCTGCCTGTCGCGGCGCAAAGAAACACGGGGGCCTAACCATTGGTGTCACTTATGGTAAGGGTAAAGAAGTTGTCGAAAAAAACGTTGATATCATCATTGCATCCGGTCTAGAGCGCGGTGGCGGTAGAGAATTGTGCTTGGTATTAAGTTGTGACGCAATTATTTGCATAAATGGTGGTTCTGGCACGCTCACCGAAATCGCTGTCGCCTACCAGGCTAACATACCTGTGGTAGTCATGTCAGAAACTGGTGGCTGGAGCGCTAAATTAGCCAACGAGTACCTAGACGATAGAAAGCGAATTAAAGCTTTAGGCGCAAAGACGGCTGAAGAAGCCGTAAAAATGGCGGTTGAGCAAGCATCAAAAGCTTAAAATGACAGAACGAATTGTTTTTCTTGATATAGACGGTACTCTCTTGGATGAGAAATATCGGTCTAATGACCCATCATTAAAACGAACAATTACTAAGTTGCAAACTGAGGGTGTAGTTTTTTGCCTTAACTCTAACCGCTCACTAGAAGATCTATTGCCAATTGCCAAGAGATTCTGCATAGAGGGCCCGCTGATCGGTGAAAACGGGATATTCTCGTACGATCCAAAGACAAAACAAACTCGATATTTCGTTGAGCCGACGCATTTGTCTGCATTCGTTGAACAAAAGCAGGTATACGAAAAATTAATACTACAAACCCTTACTGAATCTTATGGAGAACCAAATGTCACCTGGATAAATGCTGATACAGTTGATGTACTCACACACAAACCTGATCTAGACAATATAGATGAAGGCAGCATCCTAGCCTTGAACAATATGTACAGGCGATATACGAGTAGTGTGCATATTCTCAAAAAGGTCGGTAACAATTTAGTTCCAATACAAGAAGATCATTTGGCAAGCATTACTGATACTGTGTCGCAAAAGTCAGGCAGACAAAAACGCATGGATATTTCCTACTCATCAAGCTTCTCCAACATCCTACTAACACCATCGGAAACATCAAAGCGCCGTGCAGTAAGAATTTTGCTAAAAGACTATAAAATAGATAATAAAAATGTGTTTGGTATAGGTGACGAATATAATGACTACAAAATGATACAAGGCTCAGGCACATTCTTAACGATAAAAAACGCTAACGAAAAAGTTAAAAAAGTAAGTAAACTTTTTGCAACCAAACCGTATGCCAAAGGTGTACACGAGTTAATACTCAAAGTATAAATATGAATAATTCGCTGAAAGACTATATTCATAAAAAAAAGTATAGACTTCTGCGACAGCTAGAACCCGGTCACACAGGTTGCCAAGTCCTGCTTATAAAAACTCTACATGACGAAAAAATAATAATAAAGTATGCCCAAAATACTGAGGGCAAAAGAGAGATTAGAAATAACATAAGGGGTTACGAAGCGGTTAAAAATGCGGGTGCTGACCAATTGCTGCCATGCGACTACAAATTTGCGAGTTTAGGTAACCTAGATTTATTAGAACTCCCTTACCTTGGTCAAAATATTTCGACCACGCTGAAAAAAGGCGGTCAAATACTTTGGGAGGATTTTTGGCGCTTGCTCGAGATAACAATAAATCCAACCTTAAAGTCGGAAAACAAAAACGCAGACCTAATGTTTGACGACTATTTGGCACATCTTCATGCAGCCTTTCAGACCATAGACCCTGACCAATACATTAAATCTAACAAACTTATGTTGGCGCAAGTTCATAAAAAAATGTCTTCGTCTGTAAAAAAGTGGTCGCTCATGCTTCTTGATTTTACGCCTGACAACATATTCTTTGACGGTACAAATATCAAATATGTAGACCCCTGGGATCAAAAAACTTATACTGGAAGTTTTTTACCTTCGATCGGACAGTTTGTAAAATTATCCCGAGATATATACAAACTACCTACTACCAAAGGCTCAGAATTTATTGAAGGCTGCTCTTCTATAATAAGTAACTTTGCAAACAACATGGGGTTAAGTCAGGCGGAAGTTGAGGCTCAGATTAAGTTGGGTGAAGCACTACAACTAGCACTATCAAGCATGGTTAGGCTAGAAAAAGATCCCGAAACGGCATCTGAATATTATAATGAATGCATAAATACACTGAAGGAAATAATCAAATAAATGTCAGCCGAAATACCAAGACCAGACGAACACACCCTCCTACTAGACATAGATGGTACCCTGATAGACGCAAATTATCAGCTTACAAATGATCATATCGGCAAGTTTGTTGAAGTTGCCCAACAAAATGGCTGGCGAATTGGCCTAAGCTCGGATTCTCCTCTAGATCTTATGAAAATTTGGCAAGAAAGACTAGGGCTTAACGGAAGCCTGGTAGCCGAAAAAGGTGCGATTATAGAACATGAAGGGGAGGTAATTTATCATCCCGGGATGCGAGAATTTTTTAGGACGCTAAAACAAAATGCTCAAGACGTCCTCGGATCGACGATTCCTGATTTTAAG
>CAYNEQ010000103.1:0-2920 GCA_964396295.1 uncultured Gammaproteobacteria bacterium | reverse complement strand
TTTACTAATAACTGCAGCCATTGGCGAAATGATAAGTAGCCCCAAAGACATGGGCAACAAACTAAGACCTGTATGATATGCATCGAGTCCGCGAACAGATTGCAAAAAAACCGGCAAGGTAAAAATAAGACCGGTTTGCCCTAGAGACATAATACCGGTGGTAAAAATTCCGGAAGTAAATTGACGATTGCCAAATAAATGTAGGGACACGAGCGGTGTATGATCATTTTTTTCCCGATATTTTTCCCAGATTAAAAAGAACGTCAAAATAAGTAATCCCGCGAGTATAAAAATGGGTACGACTGATAAATCGTAGGGCAACGTAAGACTATACCCAAATGATACAAAAGTTTCCTTTGCTTTCCACCAACCATAGGTGGAAGATTCGATAATCCCAAAAACTAAACTAAATAAACCGGTAGCAGATAAAAATACTCCCAACCAGTCCAATTCCGGTTTTTCTTTTTCATCTCGTGATTCGGGAATGATAACTGAGCTAATAATTAAAATTGCCACCACCACTAAATTGATACGAAAACCCCAACGCCAGTTATAATGTGTTGTCAAAAAACCACCCAAGATCGGACCAAGAGCTGCGGCCGCACCAGCGATGCCACCCCAAATACCGAAGGCTATTGCCCGCTCTCGTCCCTTAAAGTTAGCCACCAGAAGCGACGCGGTGGCTGGCATCATGAGAGCTGCGCCAATACCTTCAATAATTGATTCGCCAGCAATAAGCATGGGCACAGAGGTGCTCACAGAAGCGAGCAGAGATCCGATAGCAAACAAAGCAGCGCCGACCACAAACATTCGTTTGCGGCCAAAAACATCCCCCATTCTTCCACCCGCAATAGTAAGTGACGCTAGAACCAGAGAGTAAGCGGTAATCACCCATTGCAGACTCTGAATATCGGTCTGCAGATCACGAATAATTGAAGAGAAGGCAACATTTAGAATCGTGGTATCCAAAATAATAATAGCCAAAGCTAAACTGAGGACTATGAGCGAGCCCCATTTTCGAGCCGGAGAAATTGTATTGGTGGTTGTAAATGACATACAGGTAAGAACGTAGCCTAGCATAGAATCCTATTATTTTCAAGCTGGTGCGTAATTCTCCTCCTTCTGAAAACTGATCGAATTTATTGAAAATAAAAACCAACCCACTCATTATAATTCCAATATACTTGAAATTATAATGGGTCGGCGGGTTGGTTTTGAAATCCCCGCCTTTGCCTCCTTTCAAGATGGCGGGTAGAGCGAAGGGAAGTACTAGCGAAGGATCAGGCGCCGTCGTCGTCGTTCACACTCGGGGACGAGACCTCGTCTGACCTCCAGTTGACCGCGAAGGCACAGGGCATCTGCGCGTAGCGCACTTCAGGGCTCCACTCGAAGCCAGCGGCCTGGAGCTTCTCCCGCGTACGGACAGCGTCCGGATGATCGAAATCGCAGAAACGGCGACCGATCTGTGCCTGTCCCACCTGGATGGGCAGAGCATAGTGCGAGATCGGGAGCTGTTCGAGAGACGGACGAGCGCTCAGCACTTCGTGCAAAACCCGATCGAGTTCTGGCGGCACGATAAACGCCTGACCCGGATGCTGCGCAGCGATCTGCGCGAACCGCGCAAGTTGCCTGAACTGTTCATCCCCGATCCGCGGGTTCAGGGCCAGCAGACGATAGACAGCCTGTTGAGAAAAAACAGTTTGCATGATTCCCCCATTTGCTTCCGCAGATTGCGGAGCCATCTAAAGATAGCACTCTTTTCTTAAAGTGACAATATTTTTTATCACATAGATAGGAAGAGGATAGGATACGGCACTGATGATTTTGGCTTAATAATGTTTTAATCTGTTTTATATATTATAGGTTACGTATGAAGAATAATAATGAACTACAATCTAACACTCACAAACTCAAGATCTCTCTGTTGGTCGCTTGTTTTAATGAAGAAAAATCTTTACAAAAATCAATCAGGTCTTGCCTTAATCAAACTAGAAAATTTGATGAGATGATCTATGTTGACGACTCATCCACAGACAAGACGCCAACAATTTTAAAAAAATTTGCCAAGCAAACTCGCTGCGCCAATTTGATCAAAGTGGTGAGAACTCCCAGAAACACCGGAAACAAAAGCAGCGCCCAAGAATTTGGTTTGCAATTTATTACGGGAGATATATTTATCGTCACCGATGCCGACACTTTTCTTGATACACATTTTCTAGAAGAAATAGAAAAAAGTTTTATCAGCGAACCGACCGCGGCTGCTGTCTGCGGTTACGTACGCAGCCTACCATATAATTGGTTGACTCTCTGTCGGTCCTTTGAATATACCATGGGACAGAAAGTACATAAGCAGGCCGAATATTTTATGCGGTACATATTTGTCATACCGGGAGCGGCCAGCGCTTTTCGCACTGATATTTTTCGCGCCAATATTTCCTTTGATCACGATACTATTACCGAAGACTTGGATTTCACGTATAAATTGCACGAAAGAAATTTTGAAATTTTTTATAATCCCAAGGCGGTAATTTATACACAAGACCCGATTGATTTAAAAAACTACATCAACCAAACACGCCGCTGGTTCGGAGGTGGTTGGCAAAATCTGATCAAGCACTGGAAGTCTATTCCCAAACACCCGATGCGGTCATTTGAAATTTCTCTCATATACGGAGAAGGAGTACTATTTTCCATTTTGTTTTTATTAATTCCCTTTATCAATTTATGGATTCAGGCGTGGTTTCTGATCGGTTATTTTGTTATCACCTCATTATTTGCCATTTGGGCAGCCTGGACGGAAAAAAGACCCTCAATTCTGCTCGTGCCTTTTGTTTATATTATCTTACTATATATCAACGCCTATATTTATTTAGAGCAGTTTTATTTTGAAATAATATTAAAGAAAAAAAATTTGAAATGG
>CAYNEQ010000102.1:0-3000 GCA_964396295.1 uncultured Gammaproteobacteria bacterium | reverse complement strand
CGGCCCGGATGAAGTCTGGCCGTCTCGGTCGCCTTGAAGCGAACCTGAGCCTTGCGGTCTGATCGGTTCCTTCAAGGTCTTCCTTGGGTATGGCGCGGGCAGATTGCCTGCGCGTCCATTGATGCGATCTGCATAAGAATCGCCATCTCGGCGGGCTCGAGGTAGTCCGGCGGGTACCAGATCTGCGCGTCGAGGCCGATCCTGATTCTCTCACGGAGCACCTTGGCATAACTGATGACCCAGCGGCAGGCGTACCCGTGGACCCGGTTAGGCGATTCCATGGCATCTCGCGCCAGCGAGATGAAGTGATGGTCACGGGCCTGGCCATCGGTGAGCGTGAGCTGTTCATCTTGGATCAGGTAGCCGCGGAACGCCCAGACTTGTTGCTCCATCGTGGTCTGTGGGTCATCAAGGGACGTGGTGCGGTTGAGGGGCTTGCAGGGCTGGGAGGAGGCGGTATAGCAGCCGCCGAGGATACCCAGAACCAGCACGATACAGCCGAAGCTGCGATTGATATTCGTCATAACGACCGCTCCGTTGTCGAGGTTCGGTTGAGTAGCTAGAGGTCAGACCCCTACCGATTTCCGTGGTGTTCGCCACAGGCGTCGGTATAGAATCTGAACAAAAACAACAGCTAAATATACCATAAAATGACCGTTTTGTCAATGGTTATTTGTATAGACACCTTGACAAAATCACCATTTTCTGCTATACTAGCGACTTCTTAAGTTAAAGGTAGCTTTTGGCTAACCTTAGGCTCGAATCTCTATCTGTGTCATATTAGTGACCATAGTTATATCGGGTCACTAACAATTTAACGTATGACACAGGAAAACCAAGTCCAAGCTCGTTTTAGCGACCTTGGCATTGCTCCCAAACTTCTAGATAATTTGGAGCGACTCAAATATGTGGTGCCAACTCCTATTCAGCACCAATGCATTCCGCATGCTTTGCAAGGCAAAGATATTGTTGGTATTGCCCAAACCGGAACCGGCAAGACCATGGCTTTTGGTATCCCGATGATCCAGAGATTGTCTCAGGCTCCAGGCCCGGCGCAAGGATTAATTTTACTTCCCACTCGTGAACTTGCGTTGCAAGTTGATGAAGTGCTCCAAAAAATCGGTAGACCATTGGGTCTGCGTACCGCTGTGCTTATTGGTGGTGCTTCTGCGTATCAGCAGCGACAAATGTTGGCTCGTGGCCCGCATATCATTGTCTCTACCCCAGGAAGACTGATGGATCATGTCCAGCAAAGAAATTTAAGTTTAAATAGAATTAAGATCGTTGTTCTTGATGAAGCTGATCGTATGTTTGATATCGGTTTCATGCCACAGATCAAACAAATTTTGGGTATGCTTGGTGCTGACAGACAAACCCTTATGTTTTCTGCCACCATGCCGAAGCCGATAGCGGAAATTGCCGGACGGTATATGAAAATCCCGTTGCGTATTGAAGTCGCGCCAGCGGGAACATCTTCCAAAAATATTGAACAAGAATTATTTATTGTGGCTAAGGATGCTAAAACCCAATTGTTAGATAAGATTTTATCTGAAAACAACGGCTCAGTGTTGGTGTTTTCTCGTACCAAACATGGCGCGAAACGCATTACCTTAAATATTCGCAACATGGGTCACACGGCGGCTGAAATTCATTCCAATCGTTCGCTTGCGCAACGTAAAGAAGCGCTCGAAGGATTTAAGCGCGGCAAGTATAGAGTGCTTGTTGCGACTGATATTGCTTCTCGCGGTATTGATGTGACCGGCATATCACTCGTCATCAATTATGATTTGCCGGATAATTCCGAAGACTATGTACACCGTATCGGTCGTACTGGTCGGGCGGACAGTCTGGGTAAAGCAATTTCTTTTGCCACGCCAGATGAACGGTATGATATTAGACAGATTGAACGGCTCATCAAAAAAACTATCCCCATCATGGCCTTACCAGAGTTGCCGCCACGCCGCGCCAATGCTGCGCCAAGCTTCTTCAAAGAACAAGAACACAGACAATTTCAACGTCGTTCTCCGCGACCATATGGTCATCATGGTCACCGAGGTCAAAACCGAAATTTCCACAAAAAATACTAACTAATTAGAAAAAGACCAGAAGCATATCTGGTCTTTTTTGTTTTATCTCAAACTGTGGTATATTATAGCGGATTTAATTTATGTAGACTTTTTGTATGGATCTCACGCTCATTCTTGGGCCCATGAAAAGTGGTAAATCGTTTGATCTTATCAGTCATTTTGCGCCGCTGCAATATGCTGACATTTCACATGTCTTATATCAATCTGCTCGCAATGTCCGGGATGAAAAAATTTCGTCTCGCAATGGCGTGGGTATAGAGGCTAAGAAAATAAAAAGTCTGCAGGAAGCGCTAGATGATAATTTTTCAGTCGTTGGCATAGATGAGGTGCACATGTTTGAACCTGAGGATGTAAAAGCAGTAGCTGAATTATTGAAAAGAGGTACAAAGGTGATTGTGGCAGGACTTGATATGGATTATAAGGGAGAACTGTTTGAAACCGTACGAAGACTGTTTGAGTTGGCACCAAAAGAAGTAAAATATAAACGTTCGGTCTGCGAAGTATGTCACAAATTTTCCGGAGCCTATACGCAAGTATATAATCAAGGAGAGCCAATTACCCATGGTATGCCATCGGTAATTCCAGAAGATGGCACCTTTACCTATAGACCGGTTTGTCATCATTGTTTCGTAAGTTTGGAAGTACCGGTAGCGACCTCGATATGATTATTAAATTTGAAAAGAGTAAAATTATTGACCCAGAAAAATCAATTTTGCGGTGCGGCTATGGAAAAATTGTAGATCGGCGGATGAATAAAATAAGTTTTGCCAAACGTATTCATCGGGATTTTTATCCGCGATTCCATGTCTATATAAAAGTAGAAGGCGAGTCAGTAATTTTTGATTTGCATTTAGACCAAAAGCGCCCGATTTACGAAGGTGTGACCGCGCATTCGGGAGAATATGACGGGGAA
>CAYNEQ010000101.1:0-3053 GCA_964396295.1 uncultured Gammaproteobacteria bacterium | reverse complement strand
AACACTTTTTGATACTTTTTGGTGACAAAAAGTATTGGTGATTTACCTTTTACTTTCCTTATTTTTTAACATCGGCATCTGTCGCTTACCTTTAGACTGAATTTCCGCTTCGGTCACTTCCGGGATATCCAAGAACTGCTCAATCTCTTTATGCGTGGTCTGTGGCGTAATGCCATGTTTTTCGTTATACGCAATCTGTAACTTTCTTCTCCGTTCTACCTCTCTCATGGCATTTCTCATAGACTTGGTAATCGTGTCCGCATACAAAATAACACTCCCTTTCACATTTCTGGCCGCCCGACCCATGGTCTGCATGAGCGATTCCTCGCTACGCAAAAATCCTTCTCTGTCCGCATCCATAATGGCCACCAGCGTCACCTCAGGCAAATCCAAACCTTCACGCAACAAGTTAACGCCAATAAGCACGTTAAATTTCCCTTGTCTAAAATCCATCAGAATTTCCGTGCGCTGCAAGGTCTTCACATCCGAATGTAAATAATTAACTTTAAAATTTCTCTGTAGTAAAAATTCCGATAACTCCTCGGCCATTTTTTTGGTGAGCACATTTATAATCGCTCGTTCGTCATGCGCAACAATCTTTTCAATTTCCTTGATAATATCATCCACTTGTCCCCGATTGGTTTTGGTATCAAAGACAGGACGCACCTCTATCGGCGGATCAATAAGCCCTGTCGGACGGATAACCTGCTCAGCGATGACTGATGAATGTTGCATTTCAAAATCTCCGGGAGTGGCAGAAGTAAACACTACTTGGCCGACTCGTTTCTCAAACTCATCAAACTTAAGCGGCCGGTTATCCAGGGCGGACGGCAAACGCCAGCCAAATTGCACCAAGGTTTCTTTACGACTCCGATCACCGGCATACATCCCCCGCACTTGCGGCAGTCCGATATGCGACTCGTCCATAATTGTTAGAAAATCCGGAGTCTTAACGCCGTTTTTATCTTCTTTCCAAGGAAAATAAGACAGCAACGTATCGGGCGCATCTCCAGCCAATTTACCCGCTAAATGACGGGAATAATTTTCTATGCCGTGACAAAATCCGAGTGTCTGAATCATTTCCATATCATATCTCGTCCTGCGTTCCAGACGCTCAGCCTCCAGATATAATTCTTTTTTCTTAAAATACGCCAGCTGATCTTTAAGTTCAGCTTTGATTTCTTTGAGAGCCTCTTTTATCTGTGGTTCGGAAGAAACAAAGTGTTTGACCGGGAAAATTACGGCTTCAGTCGGTTTTTCCTTAATAACCCTGGTCAGCGTGTCAGTAACCGCAATTTCACCAATCTTTTGATTAATTATTTCTATGCGGTAGACAAATTTTTCTGAAGCTGGCGCCACTTCAAAAACATCACCGCGCACACGAAACTTACCGCGCTCGAGCGCGCCCGGTGTACGTTCAAATTGTAATTTTATCAGTTGTCGCATCAAATCTGCCCGCGCCATCGGTTGCCCAACCTCCAAATGCAAAGCCGCATCAAAATAATTGACCGGCACACCAAGGTTATAGATACAGGAAACTGAAGCCACCACAATTACATCTTTGCGCGACATCAAAGCACTGGTAGCTTGATGACGCAGCCGATCTATTTCTTCGTTAATCATCGATTCTTTTTCAATGTACGTGTCACTGGTAGGAATATATGCTTCAGGCTGGTAATAATCATAATAAGAAACAAAGTAATTGACGGAGTTTTCCGGAAAAAAATTCTTGTATTCGCGGTACAGCTGCGCCGCCAAGGCTTTATTGGGCGCCATAATCAGGGCCGGCTTATCAAATTGGCTTATAATATTAGCTACAGTAAAGGTCTTACCAGAACCAGTAACGCCTAACAACGCTTGATATCTATTTCCGTTCTCCAAACTGGCCATTAATTTTTTAATGGCTTCAGGCTGGTCTCCGGCAGGCTGGAACTTTGAGTGAAGTCTAAATAATGACATACTATAAATAAATTTTGTTCACTGTCATCCCGAGCTTAGTCAAGGGATCCCTTATACCTGGTTTTTGCAAGTACTATGTTTAAGCGATTCCTCCACTCAGTCGCAAAACCTCCTTCGGTCGGAATGACAACGGATGGACAGAGATTCTTCGCTTTGCTCAGAATGACAAAAGGCCAAGTAAATACATAAAATCGCCGACTGCTCGGTTTGTATAGGGGTATCGTAACTGGCTTTATTCGATTTGTCAATATGACAAACTAAAAATCCGAGCCGCAGTTGCGGCTCGGATTTAAAAATTATTTTTATTTTTTTGACTCTCGGTATTTTGCTACTGCTTCAGCCGTAACCGTGCCGTAAAATTTGGTCGGTTTCCAACTTTTGACTATATAACCAAGTTTTTGTAATTCCGTTTGTAGTTCAAGCACTTTATCACTTGTCTGTCCTGGTTTAAGCTCAGTGATCAGAGTATCAACTTTTTGTCTTGAAATTCTCTCAAGAACCGCCGGATCCGGAGCGTTAGTCGCACCCATAGGGATAGGGTATTTATCTGAGGATAAAGAATCTGTCGAATCATTTGCGGTTTTTTTACCTTCTTTTAACAGATACATACCAGCCACCAGACCAACCAAAATCATCACTAATAAAACAATTTTTTTGTTATTCATAGCTACAGATTAAATTAATCTACAATTGTGTCCTGTTGGTAAGTTCAGATATTAAACCATCAATCGGCAAGCCTGTGTTAAATCCTGCGAGATACGAAGCTGGCACGGTATGAACAAAAGAATTTTTAAATCTATTTGCAGTCATACCTGCACTAGTCACTTCTCGCAAATTATTACCATCTACATACCACACTTTATTATCGTTTCGAACCAACATGCCGCTATGCACTTTGCCTGAAATATCGGCTCCGGTATTGATATAATTTGACCAGAAAATAAACTTTATAGTCATGACTCTATAATTTGCCCCATACAATGCTTTGGCATCGGCGGGCGTAATTTTAGCGATCGTATTTCCAGGCAAGACTACATAGAGCTGAGAAGTATTTTCTTTTTTTATCACATATGAACCAGGTCGGTAATTAACAC
>CAYNEQ010000100.1:0-3066 GCA_964396295.1 uncultured Gammaproteobacteria bacterium | reverse complement strand
CTGAAATTCAACTGTACTGAGCAAACCGACTTTGTTGCCACCCGCCTGAAGCACTGAAGCGATCAACCGAGACGTCGTGGTCTTGCCTTTAGTGCCAGTCACTCCTACTACAATCAGCTTACGGGCCGGACGACCATACCGCCAATAGGCGCTATAGGCTAAAATAAAATGAATTATTTTTTTTAATTTTGACATACCCAAAAAACTAGCTCCTCAGACTCACTTCGTACAACACTTGTTCCAGTTTATGCAACGCCTGTTTAGCTTGATCAAATTTCTGGCGATTATAGCCGGTCAAATTCATATCAACGAGCTGGCCAATAATTTCATCGGCAACCTCACGACACCGCTTCACTTCTGCAAAATTCTTTTCCGTGGCAGACTTTATGGCATAGCGCAGCAGTTCGCCCGGCACATCACACAAACCGCTAATAAAAATGTCAGGATCCACCTTAAAACCGGCAATTTTTCCAATAGTCTTTTTTTGCAAATATTGATTAAATAAATACGCTTCAATATATTCTTCCAAAGCCGCTTTATATGAGCCTTCCTCAAAAATACCAACATCTTTTTTATACTGCTCATTGAGACCTAACAGTATTTTTTGTGCTTGAGATAATAACTGCTCCGCTTCTGCCGACCCATCACGCTGCATGGCAAAAATTGCCTTCTTGGCCATGTGTTGGGCATCACCGGTCGCTTTAATAACCTCTCGACGCTGAACTGCATAAGCTAATAACTCCGTACGAACCTGATCAAAATATTTTACGTCTAACATACTATGAATGCTTAGAAAGCCTAGAATGTCAGAAAAGCCGAAAAGGCAATCTGTTTACTAGCCTTATAGGCCTTGTAAGCTTAACAAGCTTTATCGGCCTTTATTTAATTTTTTAATAAAATCAGGAATTGCCTGCTCCCCCTTTGTCTGGAGCCAATACCACCACTCTGCGCCCCAGAGATATGCCCGAGGCATGCCAATTCTTTTTGTAAACTCAATATTTTTTTGCAGTTGTTCCAAACTCATTGATTTATATTGTTCTGCCACCGGTGTTTCCATTAAACTCTTGTCCGGAATCCATGGTTCGGCTTGCAATTCGGTAATGTAGGCCGTACTAATATCACGATTATTAAACCACAACTTAGCTCGGTAGACAAACGCGGGGAGCAACCAATCATAACTCCAATAACCAATAAATTTATTCCAGACTATTCGATATACGGTCGTGCCAAAGAGATCAGACCGCTTCGCAGTTTTTCGCCACGTACTTAACTCTCCACTATCAGTAACAATTACCTGATGATCAGGATCAAGATTTTTTACTAGCTTAATTTCCCTATCCAAGTCCTCTGAGGAAATTTTCTCGCAAATACCAAATTTCAAAAACGGTTCATTCTCCACTTGCCATATCTCCAAAGCCGGATGATTATAATATCGTTCGACTACGGCCTGCATAAATTTTTCCAACTGCCCTCTTGTGTCTACTTTGGATTTCATAACCCAATCCGGAATATGACACTCTGGCCACCGTGGCGTTTTATATCCCAACACTAACATCACTTTTACATTTTTTTCCGCTGCTGTATTCATTAGCCAATCCAAGTCGTGCCAATCATATTGCCCAGGGTTTTTTTCAATCGCATTCCACTGCGCTGATAAGCGAACATAGGGAAAATTCCATTCGCCGATTATTTTTTCAAACACTTGTTTTGGATTAACACCAAGATAGTAGGCGTACTCACTATTAAAACTTGCGCCAAAAACAACTGGCTGACGGGTTAAACCTCTGTTTACTTGTCTATATAATAAAAACAGGCCCAAGCCCAATACCAACAATATAATTATGATAAATTTTGCCACAAAAATTTTATTTAAAAATCAAAAAAAATAAACCGATCGCAATAATTATGACTGCCACGCCTTTTTGTAAAATTTGCTTTGCCGAAAAATCTTCCCGAAATATCTGTGGAAAAAATTTTGAAATTAAAGCTGAAAAAATTATCAGCAGCGCATACTGGACACCCGCCAAAGCATTCACCAGTGATACACTGCCAAGCGAAATAGCGTACTGCAACAACACCGTCGCCGCAACACCGAGCGCCATATCTAACGCCACCAGCAGTAACGGATTTCTTTTTGTTTTCTTCTTGATTGGCGTTTGTTTATTATACAGAACGTTCCGTACCTGCGGATCTAGGAGCAAGAAAGCGCCAAATACCCCAACCGGCAACTTAGTAAAAATAAAACCGCTAAAAAATCCATATACATCGTACACATACTTAGCCGAGACATGGGAAATGGCAAATAATAATCCTGCCAAAACCGCCCACTGTACCCCACCATCCCAACGACCGACAGGGCTCCTGCCAGCAAACGCCATCACTAAAGAACCAATAATAAGCAGCACTGCTCCCCATAAAGCCCGGGACGACAGCTCTTCATGTAAAAAACTCCTACTCAAAAATAAAATAAAAAATGGTATCAAGGCGCCAATGAGCGGCCCCATGCGACTAACCTCGCTTTTAGCAATGGCGATATACATGGTCCACAACCCAAACGCAAAACAGATGCCCGAAATTGCAAAGATAAGATAATCTGTCCAAACGGCTGGGATTTTTGTCAGGCCAAAGGGCAAGACCAGAAAAAAGGGCAAAACGAAAATAGTGGAATAAAAAACAAAGACCACGGGCTTAGGTACTGATTTAGTCAAAATAAATTTATCGATAATACCGACAAGCGCCAGCAGTCCGTTTCCGAGTAAGGCAATGGGAAGCCACATATAATAAATAGTGGTTATATTTTATCATTAAAATGATTTGAAAACAAAAAAGCCCTTCCTTATCAGAAAGACTTTTTTAGATTTTGTTTTTCTACACATTCGGGTTCGTGCTAAAATAACAAATTTTATTATCTTGGCACTAAACGACCCGAATGCTGGTTGATCTTCCAGCCCGCGACATATGCTCAACGTGGCGAATTCATCACCGGTCGAGGATACCTCTTGATGCAGCACTCTGCCACGCGGTACATGCCGCAGATCTTCTCAGCACGGCTTGTCGCGGCACTCC
>CAYNEQ010000099.1:0-3087 GCA_964396295.1 uncultured Gammaproteobacteria bacterium | reverse complement strand
AGCGCTGGCTGGTGAGACTGGTGAACGGAAGTTGGAAGTTTCTCGCGATAGTCATAATCATAAATTAATTGATGAATTTGAACGAAGCGGTCAATCTGCCAAAGTGCAAGTTTTTTCTTTCCAAGATTTTTGTACCCAGAACAAAATTAAAAAAATATCTCTCATGAAACTTGATATCGAGGGAGGGGAGTATGAAGTTTTTGAGGCCATGTCTGAGACAGATCTGGCAATAGTCAATTATATTGTTTTGGAGTATCATATGGGCAGGGAAAAAAGCAGAGAAATTGAAGAAAAGTTGAGAGAAAATGGTTTTGCCGTGCAAATATTTCCTTCAAAGTATGATAAAACTATGGGTTTCATTTTTGGTCATAACAAACGCTTCCTATAGTTTGGTATTTATAATTTAGGATTTAGATTTATGGACTATAAGGCTTGGGTAGTAGCCGTAGATATGGGGTATGGCCATCAGCGAGCGGCGTATCCGCTTCGACATTTGTCGCCGACCGGCAAGGTAATACTTGCTAATAATTACCAAGGTATTCCCACACACGATTATCATGTTTGGCATAATTCAGAAGTCTTTTATGGTCTTGTTTCTCGGCTGATAAACATTCCGCTTGTAGGTACAAAACTATTTAATCTGTATGACAAATTCCAGACTATTAAAGATTTTTATCCACGCCGAGATTTGTCGAAGCCAACATTGCAATTAAAAGAAATCTATAATCTCATTAGCAAAGATTGGGGTAAAGATTTGATTGATTTTTTAAAAACCAAAGATTTGCCGCTCATTACCACCTTTTTTGCCGTGGCCTATATGGCCGAAGCGCATGGTTTTAAAAATGATATTTATATTGTCGTGTGTGATGCTGATGTCAGTCGCGCGTGGGCGCCGCTGCATCCGTCTTCGAGTCGGATCAAATATCTTGTGCCATGCAGACGAGTAGTCGACAGGCTAAAATTATATGGTGTAAAAGAAGAAAATATTTACTTGACGGGCTTTCCGTTGCCCGAAGAAAATATTGGCGGAGAAAATGTGGAGATTTTAAAATCAGATCTATTATCTCGTATTCATAATCTTGATCCGCTAAAGCGCTATCGACAAAAATATGCTGATACGGTTGCTAAATTTTTGAAGCATGATGGCGAAGATGGGGTGGAGCACACACACCATCCGTTAACCCTTACTTTTGCTGTAGGTGGGGCCGGCGCGCAAAAGGGAATGGCGAAAGATATTTTATCAAGCCTCAAGAAAAAATTACTAAAAGAAGAATTGTGCCTCAATCTGATTGCCGGTACACGCAACGATGTATATTTGTATTTTCAAGAACAGATTTGTGAGCTTGGCCTGAAAAAAATATTAGGTAAGAACCTTAATATTTTATTTGCGCTTGATAAAGAAGATTATTTTACCCAGTTTAACCAATTGCTCAAGACCACCGATGTGCTCTGGACTAAGCCAAGTGAGCTGGTATTTTATAGCGCCTTGGGCATTCCATTAATAATGGCACCTTCAGTGGGGGCGCAAGAAGTCTATAACCGTACCTGGCTCAAGACGATTAATGCCGGTATATCACAAAATAATCCTAAGTATACCAGTGAGTGGCTGTTTGATTGGGTGCAGAGCGGCTGGTTGGCCGAAGCGGCTATGGCGGGTTTTTTGGACGGCCGTCAATTTGGGGTAAAAAATATTATGGATGTGGTGTTTAAAGGCGTGAAAGAACCAGCCAAGAATTATCAATTGATGTAATTATATGTTAGAACGTGAAAGTAGAATGCAAATGGAAAGAGATGCGTTTGAACAACGAATGGCTATTGAGGCTGCAAAGGCACATGTTCCAGTTGATGAATTTATACAAGAGTATGCTTTAGAAGAAAATGCTGCCCGTGAGGCGAATCCGGACGAAGATCAGAGTATTTATGAAACAGGTGCGGGAAGTAAGGTGGTAGAGCGTCAGATTAAAGAAACTATTTTAGCCCGTATTGCCGCTAACAGAGATCATTTGACCGGTCTCCATAATAAAGCCTTTCTAGAGACCCAGTTACGAAGGCGCCACACAGAAGGAGAAAAAGGTCAGTTCTCTCTTATTATGATTGATATTGATCATTTCAAAAAAGTAAACGATACTTATGGCCACGACGCCGGTGATTTTATTTTACGAGAAGTTTCACAATTGCTTTATAAAAATATGCGATACGGAGATTCTTTAGCTCGTTTTGGGGGAGAGGAGATCGCGGTTATAGCTCCAAACGCTAATGGAGATGCGCCAGCATTTGCCGAGCGCTTACGGAAAGCGGTTGAGGAAGGGGTGTTCAAATATAAAGATGCTGACGGTAGAGAAATTGATATTAAAGTTACTATCAGTGTCGGGGTTGCTCCATATGACCGGCTAGAGAAGATGATGCAAATGTCTGATAAAGCCTTGTATAAAGCAAAAGGCAATCGAGATGCGGATGAAGATACTGAAGAAGTGGTGCCTGGAAGGAATCAAGTTTGGTATTTTGACAAAAAAGACAATTCGTTTAAGAGATTTCAAGCAAAACCAAAGAAGGAGTGATTTTTATTGACAAGATTAAGGAAAAATATTATATTGTTATAGCTTTATTCCCAGGTGGCGCAGCGGTAGCGCAGTTGGCTGTTAACCAATTGGTCGTCGGTTCGAATCCGACCCTGGGAGCCAGCGTGTACGAACAGAGGTAAGAGCCTCTGTTTTGCTTTTATTCATCGGCATTTTATTCAGTTCTAACCTTTGATATTCACTTTGTAAGACAGGATAATCTTTTTCGATCAATTGGAACCAATCCTCCGCTAAAATACTGATCTTTCCGTCTTTTATTATCGGGTTCGAACCTAACGTCATCAAGATCTCTTTTTTAACTTGTAAGTCCCTAGTTGTGATAAAGGTGTGGCGGGCATACGTGGCCAAGTTAAAAGTTTTTTCCGAGAGCTTCAGCCATCTTTCGGCTATTGCCTCAGTTTACTGAGTAGCCTGTTTAAGCTGGAAAATCTTTGTTTTAAGCTCTGTGCTTTGCCGAATGAAAATCTTCTCATCAATAAGGTCACCAAAACGAGATCTAGTGGGAATA
>CAYNEQ010000098.1:0-3204 GCA_964396295.1 uncultured Gammaproteobacteria bacterium | reverse complement strand
TCATGATACGCGCAAACAAAAAGGCGTGACTGCCGAAGAATTGGAAAAGATTGAGAAATCACTTGCTGGTGTTTTTGAACTTGCCTTTGCCTTCAATGTTTGGACTTTGGGAGAGGATTGTTTACAGCGCCTTGGCTTTACCAGCGAACAGTATAATGATCCAAACTTCAATTTGCTTTCGGCCCTTGGTTTTAGCTCTGAAGAGGTGGCCGCGGCTAATGAATTTGTTTGCGGAGCCATGACTATCGAAGGTGCGCCGCATTTGCGCAAAGAACATTATGGTGTCTTTGATACGGCTAATAAAAATGGTAAGAAAGGTCAGCGCTATATCCATTTCTTGGGCCATATCCGTATGATGGCCGCGGTCCAGCCATTTTTGTCTGGTGCGATCTCAAAGACGATCAACATGCCAAACGAAGCCACAATTGAAGATGTAAAGACTGCCTACGTCGCTTCCTGGAAATTAGGTCTCAAAGCTATGGCGCTCTATCGTGATGGCTCCAAATTATCACAACCGCTCTCTGCCAAGTCTGACAAGAAGAAAGAAAAAATTGAAGAAGCTAAAGTTGAAGTAAAAGAAGAGGTTAAAGCTCCGGTAGCCCCTCTCGCGGCACAAGTCAAAACAACCTATAGTCTGTCCAGTCAGAACGAAGCAGTGATCAATCAAATGGTCAGCGAAGCACAGGCGCTCGTGAAATACAACCATGATGGCTCAGTCCATGGCAGCCGCATCTATGTTCATGGCGAACAACGTAAAATGCCATATAAGAGAACAGGCATTACGATCAAATCTAAAATTGCCGGTCAATCACTCTTCTTGCGCACTGGTGAATATCCAGATGGCAGACTAGGAGAAATATTTATCGATATGCATAAAGAAGGTGCTGCCTTCCGCAGCATGTTGAACCTCTTTGCCATCTCTGTTTCTACCGGTTTACAATATGGCGTACCACTCGAAGAATATGTAGAGAAGTTTACCTTTACTCGCTTTGAACCAAGTGGCATTACCGATCATCCAAATATTAAATTCTGCACTTCCATTATTGATTTCGTCTTCCGCGTATTGGGAATGGAATATCTTGGTCGCACAGATTTTGTCCAAGTCAAACCATCCGGTATTCAAAAGAATAAAGCTCAGCAAATGGAAGCCTTGTCTGCTAAGGCGGTTGGACAACATGTCATGCCGCTTACTGAAACAGCTGAGCCAAAAGCGAATGCTCAGGTATCGTTACCAAACATGTGTGCGCATGAAGATGTTGCTCAAGAAGCAAATATCTCAGATGGCGGAGTTGCGAAGCAGTTGTCTAGTATGATGGGAGATGCGCCTCCATGTGGCACTTGTGGTCATATTACTATCAGAAATGGCGCCTGCTATAAATGTCTGAATTGCGGTAGCACCACCGGTTGCTCATAAAGAGCGTTTAATTTTGAAGTCGTGGATAGGATAGGCCCCGCCTTGCGTTTGTGAGGCGGGGCTCGTCGTTTACAATATTTACTATGTCGAAAATATATACGAAAACCGGAGATAAAGGCGAGACGTCGCTGCTTGGCGGCAGGCGAGTTGGCAAGAATTGTATTGAAATGCAAGTTATTGGAGAGATTGATGAGTTAAATGCAAATCTCGGAGTTGTTACAGTGCTTCTTAATAAGAAAGAAGAGGGTGCAAAGCTCAAAGAAGTTATTTTATTTTTGCAAAATATTCAGCGTGACCTTTTTAAAATCGGCGCCGAACTTGCTTCGCTACAAAGCCCTGCGCTATCAGATAAAATTAACAAAATTGATGATGGTAGGGTGGGTGAGATGGAAGAATGTATTGATCGGTTTTGGCGGGAGTTACCCGAATTAAAAAATTTTATCTTACCTGGGGGCAGTTTGGCAGGAACGGAAATTCATCGTGCCCGCACCATTTGTCGACGCGCCGAGCGTCAGCTGGTAGAATTTTCTAAAAAAGCTGTCATTCGTCCGGAATTAAATATCTACCTCAATCGGCTCAGTGATTTTCTATTTGCTTTGGCGCGGTGGATAAATGCACGAGATGGCGTTGAGGAAATCATAGTCTAGGGACACTTGATTATTTAGACGGTAAATGATACTATTTTTCTAGTTTTACAAGCCCAGGTGGCGAAATTGGTAGACGCAAGGGACTTAAAATCCCTCGACTTCGGTCATGCGGGTTCGATTCCCGCCCTGGGCACAATTTAAACAGACTTCACAAAATTTATTTAGGCCGCAGGCTATTTTTTGATTTTAGTTATAAAATTTGTTATCCTACCTATAATAATTTATTACTGATTTTATTTATGAAAACCATTACAATTACAACCGTTATAAATAAACCTATAGACCAAGTTTGGGAATGCTGGACTACTCCAGAGTCTATCAAGCAGTGGGCGTTTGCCTCCGATGATTGGGAAGTGGGAGATGTAGAAAACGATCTGCGCGAAGGCGGTCGATTCAAAACCAATATGCACGCAAAGGATAATAGCGCTGGCTTTGATTTTACTGGCAAGTATACAGTAGTTAATAAGAATAATGAAATTTCCTATGTGATTGACGATGGTAGAACTGTCCAAGCTGTATTTGAAGATCTAGGCGATAAGACCAAAGTGACCCAAACATTTGAAATGGAAAGTGTTAATTCTGAAGAAAAACAGCGTGATGGTTGGCAATCTATATTAAATAACTTTAAAAAATTTGTAGAAGCTAATTAATAAAGGCTTATAAAGCCAGCGAAGCTTAGGAGGCCAGCCTTGTAAGCCTTGTGTAGGCATATTAGGCCGTATAAGCATTTAAATATATGCAGAAAATTGTTCCTCATTTGTGGTTTGATACTCAGGCAAAAGAAGCGACTTCTTTCTACACTTCATTGTTTAAAGATTCAGCTATAGACAATATCAGGACTATTACGGGTACGGCATCAGGAGATTGTGATATCGTCAATTTCAAACTAGCCCGCCAGGAGTTTATGGCCATCAGTGCCGGACCTTTTTTCAAATTCAATCCTGCTATCTCTTTATTTACTGTTTTTGATAATGAAGCTGAAATTACTAATGTATGGAACAAACTTGTTGAAGGCGGCAAGGTACTGATGGAGTTTGGTACTTATCCGTGGGCACAGAAATATGGCTGGCTACAAGATAAATTTGGTTTATCTTGGCAACTTTCTATGAGTGAGCATCATCAGCTAGAACAGAAAATTACGCC
>CAYNEQ010000097.1:0-3258 GCA_964396295.1 uncultured Gammaproteobacteria bacterium | reverse complement strand
AAACCAGGGTCGTCTATTTTTCTTTGAATTGAGGGCAATCTCCTTAGGCTAGGCAACTCAACAAGCCACAAACTTCCCAAAATGAGGGCAATAAACCGCCATACAAATATCCGTGTCTGCACATCCGAACTGGCAATAACAGAGCTATGAGATTTGGAGAAGGCCGAGGTCAACAGCACTAGGCTAATTAAAAATTTAACGTACGCAATAAATTTATTTTTCACTACTGGCTGTTGTACTTGACTGGTTTCCATAAAATTAAACAAGGCAATTGTATAAAGACTCTTCTATTCTTTCAGCTATAGTCAAATCATTTTTTACCTGCTAAAATCATAGCACAGCCACATAATTCCAGCAAACAAATATGCCCTATTCTCAGCCAAAAATTCTCATTCTTCACGACTATTTCCTCTATAAAGGCGGCGGCGAACGGCTGGTCATAAGCCTCGCCAAAAACCTAGGCGCCGACATTGCCACGGCCTTTATCGCCAAAGATGCTTTTGATCCCAGAAACGAAGGGATCAAGACCGTAGAACTCTACAAAGAAAAACCCTGGTCTAATATTCCCGGCTTTCGCTACCTGCAGGTCCAGCTGTCTTTTTTGTTTAAAACCAAATTCATAAAAAATTACGATACTATTATCTATAGCGGCGACTGTCTGATCGCCCTCTTGCGAACACGTGGCACCAAGATTAAAAACGTCGCCTACATGCATACCCCGCCGCGGCATTTATACGACTCGTACCAAGACCGGTTGCGAGAATACCCGCTCTGGAAAAAAGTATTATTTATCCCCTTTGTTTGGTTCAATCGTTGGCGATTTGAAGTCTTGTCTAAAAAATTAGATTTGATTATTACTAATTCTGAAAATACCAAAAAAAGAATTAAGCAATATCTAGACTTAAATTCAATCGTCGTCTATCCGCCGTGCAACACGTTGCCATTTAAAAATTTAGGCCAAGGTGATTATTTTTTTTCCTGGGCTCGCCTGTATGGCATCAAACGAGTAGATAGAATTGTCGAAGCTTTTACAGGTTTGCCAGACAAAAAGTTAGTCGTCGCTTCTGGCGGTCCTGAATTGGAACATATAAAAAAATTGGCCCAAGGTCATCCAAATATTAGCATTGTAGGCTGGATAGATGATACACAGTTGCTACAATACGTGGGCAATTGCCTGGCCACGATCTACATACCCATCCGAGAAGATTTTGGCATGAGCGCGGTGGAATCCATGCAGGCCGGCAAACCGGTCATTGGCGTAGCCGAAGGTGGGCTGCTCGAGATTATTACTGACCAAAAAAACGGCTTCTTGCTTGAGTCAGACTTTACTCTCAAAGACTTACAAAACGCCATTGAAAAAATGACCCCCGAAACAGCCACACAAATGGAGTTGGAGTGCTACGAAACTGCTAAAAAATTTAGCGAAGAGACATTTATTGCCGAGATGAAAAAACACCTTGGTTATACACAATCAAACTAACTTTTTATATGTCCTCAAAAACCAAAAAATAGTGTATAATACCTCTATAAATTTTTACATTATTTGTAATGGCCAAAAAAGCCAAACTGCCTGAAAAAATCCATCTTCGCCGCTGCGGCATCTGTCAAAAAATGGGACACAACAAATCCACTTGTTCCGAACGTTTTGTACAAAAAACGTATCCAGCCGCTTCTAACCCAACCAGCCAATCACAAACGGTTCGCCAACCGCTTAAATTTTTTGTACATCATGTTCAGTATCAAAATCATGAATCTTCTAATCTGGTTAATTTAAAGGATCAGACTAATACTCTGTCGCAAAATATCCAAGCGGCTGCTCCGCAAGAGAATAAAGACCTTTATTTTTTTCATGAATTGCCTGAAAATAAAATTCCAAAGCAAAACGCACCTACTACTCACACTATTTCCTTCGCCCCAACACCTGAAAAAATCATTGCTGCTCGCCCAACGCCCGCATCGCAACCACTAGCGCAAAAAAAAATAACAACTGAAAATACCACTTATACAGCCATAGAAAAAAAACACTACCGACTTCCGAAAATACAGTTACCCAAAATCAACTTTCCAACTACTCAAGTTAAAAAAATCTTTGCTCCCAAACGAGTATTTAGTGCGGCCATGATTGTGCTCTTGATCTTGTTTGTGCCGACAAGCGCACGCACCTACTATAACGGCTTAAGATCCACCGCTGATCAAGTAGCTAATAATAGCACGGCTGGTTTTGCGGCTTTACACGACTCTACAACCGCCTTAATGACCGGTAATTTAGGCGCAGCCCAAGAATCTCTCACTAACGCTTTACAAAGCTTTGACCAAGCTGTGACCACCCTACAAACAAAATATAGCGTTCTACAAAAGATCGTTTCCGCCGTGCCGATTGTCAACAACGAAATCCAAAGCAGACAAAAACTAATTTCGGCTGGCCAAGAAATATCGCTCGGAAATACGTATCTCATCAAAGGACTTTCTGAAATCCAAACTAGCCAAGTCACGTTGACAGAAAATCTGCATGCGCTCGGTAATCATCTGGACTTCTCTTTACCGCATTACCAAAAAGCGCTAACAGATTTAAATACTGTAGATTCAGATATCTTACCCTTTGAATACCAGGACAGCTTTAAAGAATTTCGAGTCCTTTTTAATCTCTATGTTCAAGATCTAACCACGATTAATAAACTTAATACGGCTGTACAAGAAATATTTGGTGGCCAAGGCTTGCGTCGCTATTTGCTTATTTTCCAAAATCCAGCCGAAATTCGACCTACTGGCGGCTTCATGGGTAGTTTTGCCCTGCTTGATGTCAAAGATGGCAAAATTGTAGATATAGACATTCCCGCAGGTGGATCCTATGATTTGCAGGGACAACTTCGAGAATATGTCACTCCACCAACTCCACTACTACTTTCAAATAAACGCTGGGAATTCCAAGACGCGAACTGGTTTCCTGATTTTCCGGCTACGGCCAAAAAAATTCTGTGGTTCTATCGTCACAGCCGTAATCTTACCGCTGACGGAGTCATCACCATTAACGCCGATGTCTTAAATCGACTCCTGTCTATTATCGGTCCAGTCACTGACCAAAATCGAAGCCTGGTCTTAAACCAAGACAACGCTCTGTCCACCATCCAAAATATTGTGGAATATGGACCGGAGAAAAAAAATAACAAACCAAAACAAGTTTTGTCTGATCTGGCCCCGGTATTTATAGAAAATTTTAAACAAATGAAGGCGCAAGCCGCTTTGCCAATCTTAACCAAT
>CAYNEQ010000096.1:0-3308 GCA_964396295.1 uncultured Gammaproteobacteria bacterium | reverse complement strand
GTCTTAAACCAAGACAACGCTCTGTCCACCATCCAACATATTGTGGAATATGGACCAGAGAAAAAAAATAACAAACCAAAACAAATTTTGTCTGATCTGGCCCCTGTATTTATAGAAAATTTTAAACAAATGAAGGCGCAAGCCGCTCTGCCAATCTTAACCAATCTCGAAGAAGCCTTGCAGCAAAAAGAAATCCAAGCTTATTTTACCGATGACCACCTCGAACAAACTGCCCAAGAATTTGGCTGGGACGGGAGCATTACCCAAACCAATCCAGACCAAGATTACCTCTTTGTAGTTAATACAAATATCCAGGGCCAAAAAAGTGATGCAAAGATAAAACAAAGTATCAGCCACCAAGCAATTATCCAAGACGATGGCACCATTTTAGATAGCGTGGTGATTACCAGAGAACATACCGGTGCTGCCGGCGAACCAATGTACGGGCAAACAAATATTAATTACCTGCGTCTCTATGTGCCACAAGGCAGTGAACTGGTGCGAGCTAGCGGATTCACTTGGCCAGATGAACGCATATTTAAAGTCCCTGATACATGGTCTCAACCAGATTCGGATCTCACTACCCTGGAAAAAGAAATTAAGACTGACAATGATTCTGGCACACGCATTACCAACGAATTTGGAAAAACTGCTTTTGGGAACTGGATCATTACTGAACCCGGACAAACCACCCAAGTCCAATTTATTTATAAATTACCATTTAAGGCCTGGGAAACGAATATCAGCTCCAATCTTAGTAATTGGGCAAAGATTTTCCAATCACAAGAACCGGTCTCAAGCTACCAACTTATTGTACAAAAACAATCGGGCGTGAACAGCAATTTTGAAAGCCAGATTCTCTATCCTGGAACCTGGTCCCCTATTTGGCAGCAAGGAAATAATATTACCGTCGCGACTAATGGTTTGGCAATAAAAAACCAAACTTTAACCAGAGATAATCTGTGGGGACTCGTCATGCAAAAACAAAAATAAATTATCTATATTCATAATACTATATTCTAAACTATATGCCCGAACAACCATCTTTTTCTAGCAAACCCTTACCTGAATCACTGGTCAAACCTGTTAAGCCTAAAAGAGCAACCCGCAAAAAGGCTGCTCCTCGTCGTAAAGAAACTGCAGCTGAATTAGCTGAAGACAGAAAAGAAACTAAGATATCCAAGCAACTCGCTCAAATTTATCAGGATGAAAAAGGTAATTTGCCGGATATGCGCAGAATAAAAATTGAAAAAAAACACGGCGCTTTTAAAACTTTTGTCTGGGTGCTGCTACTTGGCGGCTTACTAGCAGCCGCGGCTTGGGCCGGATTTTTCTTTATGCCCAGCAATAAAAAATTCTCTGAAGACAAAGTCGCTTTACGTCTCAATGGACCAGCAACTTCAATCATTGGCACTACAACTACCTATAAAATTGCCTACGAAAACAATCAAAATCTTTTGTTAAAAAATTTACGACTCAATGTCCAGTACCCAGACGGTTTTGTGTTTGTTTCTAGCGATATCAGCGCAAAAAACAGCGGCCATACAGAATGGGACTTAGGTGACTTACGGGCTGGCCAAAGAAAAGAAATGACGATTACCGGGCTTACCTACGGCACGCTGAGTCAAAAACAATCCTGGCGAGCTTTCTTGACTTACCAACCAGAAACCTTTGGCTCTGATTTTCAAAAAAATATTGTCTTAGATGTCACGACTGATAAAGCTCCGTTTTCTGTGACTGTTAATGGTTCAAGCAAAGCTTCCGCCGGCACTGAAGCCGAATATACTTTTATCGTTAAAAAGGAAACTGACTCTGCCATCAATAAACTGATCTTGAAACCTGCCTGGCCAAAAAACTTTGTCTTAGCCTCTTCTTCACCGCTCATTAGCAAAGATTTTACCTGGACTATTGAGCCAAACAAATCGCCAAGCCCAAGCTCTTCTGCTCCGACAAGCTGGACATTTAAATTGGTCGGTGCATTTACCACTTCTACGGATACTGCCGGTGAAATCACGGGCGCTCTACTGGCTACGGCCAATAATAGAAGCTTTACCCTAACTGACACCAAAATTGCGCCGCAAGTTACCCAAAATGAGGCCGATCTAAGTTTGGCTATCAATGGCTCCTTGTCTAATTTTGACATTCAGCCAGGCAATGAATTAAACATGACACTGACGCTAAAAAATAATAGTGATGAAGATATCCAAAATGCTATCTTAAAACTTGGCCTGAATGGTCCGGCTATCAAAAAACAAACTCTGCTTGACTGGCCACATATAGAAGACAGATATGACGGCAATATTGTCGGCTCACAAATTAGCGACAGTGTGCGTCGCGGTGAAATTACTTGGGACAAAAATAAAATGCCAGCATTAGCGAGCATTAAAAAGGGTCAAGAAGTAACTCTTGATATTAAATTACCGTTACGCGACGCCAAAACCATCAATCTGGCCGACCTTAACTCATACCAAATCACGGTCGTAGGAGAATTAGCCTTTAAAGATTCAGATAATAAAGACCGTAAATTCTCCAGTAACCAGATTGCCATAATAGTAAATTCAGATCTTACATTTGATGCACGTGATTCCGTGACTAACCAAAAACATGCCATCAACTGGGTTCTTACCAACAATTTTCATGCCCTTAAAAACATTACGCTTTCAGCAGATGTCTACGGCGATGTATCCGTCGAACTACCAACACCAATCCCAGCTGGACAAGCCAAGTTTGATCCAGCCACAAAAAAACTAACCTGGACTATTCCTAACATGCCGGAAAGCGTCGATGTCTTAGCCCTGCCAATAAATATTACCGTTAACAAAACCAATGCCAGCCAGCAAAATTTAATTTCGCAGGTACAAATACAAGCCGATGATACCGTAACGGGAGAAAAAATAAATTTGACTGGAGAAGAAGTCAAACTTGCTCAATAAGTATTATTTTAAAAACTCTTCAGCTAGCTCTTGTGCTGCAATCAGATCGCTACTTCCAATCCACTGGATTCTCGCGTCTCGCTTAAACCAAGTCAGCTGCCGCTTAGCATATTTATACGTATTTGTTTTTAGTATTTCTATAGCCTTGGCTAACGGCACTTCACCTCTAAAGTACTGCCCAATTTCTTTATAACCAATACCGCTCATACTGGGCAAATCCCAACTATAGCCTTCGCTAACAAGCTTTGTAACTTCTTCCACCAGGCCGTCTGCAATCTGCCTATCAATCCGCTCGTCAATTCGACGATATAATTCTTCTTTTGAGATCTTAAGCCCAATTTGCAGAGCAGTAAATATTGGCTCTGATTTTGTCTG
>CAYNEQ010000095.1:0-3406 GCA_964396295.1 uncultured Gammaproteobacteria bacterium | reverse complement strand
TCCGACCGCCAAGCTATTTTTAAACGCCAAAGATACGGGCTCTGGCATTGCTAAATATGAAATCAAGATTGATAATGGGCAACCGCAGACTTGGCTAGATGATGGAACTCATATATTTACCACCAATCCTTTAACTCCGGGCAGTCATACGGTTGTCGCCAAAGCCTTCGATGCGGCGGGAAATTTCCTCGCTGCTTCTCTGGAAGTTAAAGTTGACTCTATAAAAGCACCAAAGATAACCGAATATCCCGAACAAATTACGACTGGCGATACGCTGAGCATTAAAGGCCAAAGTTATGCTGATGCCAAGGTGAGTGTCTTTGTGCAGAAAGAAGGCTCAGAACCAATCAAACAATTTGTCCGAGCTGATGCCAATGGTAATTTTAAATTCGTATTTGAAGGTAAATTAAGCGACGGTGTCTACGTAGTTTGGGCAGAAGCGGAAATTGATACAGGAGCAAAGAGTGGTCAAAGCGAAAAAGTTTCCATCGTTGTTTCGCAGCGGGCAATTATACGGATTGGCTCATTGCTGATTAGTTACATGTCTGTCTTTATTACCTTGTTAGCTTTGGTAGGATTACTTGTTGTCGGTGTTTGGTACAGCTGGATGAGACTATTTGCCTTTAAGCGGAAAGTAAGAAAAGATATGGATGAAGTGGAGAAGGGTGTGCATAAAGCTTTTGATATTTTGCGAGAAAGCGCTCGCAAGCAGGTGTCTAATTTAGAAAAAGTAAAATTAAAGCGGGAGTTGACTAAGGAAGAGGCTCGAATTTTGAGTCAATTAAAAAACCAATTAAATGAAGCCGAGGAATTTATTAATAAAGAGGTTGATAAGATTGAGCGGGAGCTGAAATAATGTAAAAACAGGCCAATCACTTGGCCTGTTTTTAGTTTTATGCTAAACTTAGAGGGCTATGTTTTCTTCGTGGTTTAGAAAATTACTCATACTTTTTGTTTTAGTAGCAGCTGTGATACCGCCTATTTTAGTGCATGCAGAAGAGGATATATTCCAGAGCGCTGCCAGTTCCACAGAATTCGCTAATAGCACCACTAATGACGTAGGTGTAGACACAACCTCGTCTACGCTAGAGATTATAGTTCGAGAACCAATTCCCGAACCGAGTATTAGAGTAGGGATTTATAAGATTAGTGCAGCTGTTCAGGTTAAATCAGATTTTGTCTATGAAATCTGGAGCGGCAGTAAATCCTGGGGTACTATTAATCCAGGCCAGGTAGTAACATTAAGCTATAAAAAAGGCCTATATACAGTCAAAACCAATGACCTTGAATTTAGTTCAAAAGACTATATTCGGTTAGTGCCGACAGAGCCGAACAGTTTTTTTGCAATTGTAAATTACAGTCGGTCGCTAGCTGGGAGAAGTAAAATAAATTTCAATGTCTATAGAGGTGTCTTAGAATATCGTTTTTCTCCGAAAAGCGGTATGCCCTATATTATTAATGAATTGCCGCTTGAACAATATATGAACGGTGTGGCAGAGGTAAATGACGCCGCGCCAACTGATTTTATCAAGGCTTTGGCTGTGGCCGCTCGCTCGTATGCCTATGCCCTAATCAGCAAAACTCCACCGACAGAAAAGCATTTGTTTGACGTGTATGCTACTACCGTTGATCAGTTGTATTTAGGTTATAATTCAGAAAAGACTATGCCAAATTTTGTAGCCGCAGTTACGGAAACGGCGGGAGAATTTGTTACCTATAAAGAGAATCCTGTGATTACCTTTTACTTTACCCGCTCAAATGGCAAGACCAAAAGCGGGGGGGCTAATCGACCATGGTTAAAAAGTGTAGAAGCCGTATATGATAAAGGCAAGTCCCAATCAGGTCATGGTCTTGGCATGAGCAATCAAGACGCGCAGGCACGAGCGAAAAAAGACAATTGGGAGTACAGACAAATCTTGGAGTATTACTACAGCGATACAAAAGTCGAGAAGTTCTATTAGTGTTGTTCGTGGAATTTTTTATCTTCCGAAGCTAGTTGTAAAATTTTTTCTCTTAAGCCGTTTGGATTAGCCACATTCTCAAAAGTAAATTTTGGTATTTCGGCCGCGGTTTGCAAGATTATATTGCCATAATTAAAAATTGTCGGAAAGAATCCTTGTACTTCAGAGCTGGCATCTTGAATTTGGTATAGATCAACTTCTGAAATCACTCGATGGAAGAGGCTTTTTTGTTCCATGTCGATGAGCCGGTCATTAGTCACAATCCATAAATCAAGATGAAAATCGACAAAATTACTATAGAAAAATAAAAAGGTAGATAAGTAATATACGCTCGCCCCTAGAACACTGATGATAAAACCTCCTTGCGTTTGGAAATATTGAAAAAGGGCAGAATGAGAGACGAGCCAATATAAGGCGATTGGCGCGGCCAAAAGGAGTAAAAAGAAGATAATATACGGCAGAAAAGTAATCGGATGACGTCGGATTGTAAAAATAATTTTTTCGTAAGGTTTTTCTTTAATGAGTGTTTCTAAGGACATATTAAAATAATGGCGAATTATTACCAAGATTTGGATGCAGTAGATTGCTGATGAAGCTGAGGTTAAGTGTGAGTAGAGGCTCTCGGAAGTCAATATTTTTTAAATAATACCAAGTGCCAAACAAGGTGAGTACGGCCAGGGCAATAATCGCAAAAGTAACAATAAAACTTCCCAAGGTAGTCGTGCCCGTGAGGAGAATATGAAAAAAATTGATAATAAAAAAGGTAAAGAAAATAAATAAAAAAATTGCGTATATCACTAATAACGTATAAAGCGGGATAGTAATCATAGGTGATTAAAGTAATGTTTGAGTCTTAGGTGTGTCATAGCCCAAGTGAGTATAGGCGGCAGCCGTGGCTTTGCGGCCGCGTGGCGTTCGTTCCAAAAAACCAATTTGTAACAAGAATGGTTCGTAAATTGTCTCAATGGTATCCATATCTTCACTGATGGCTGCGGCTAGCGTGTTGAGTCCAGCCGGACCGCCGCTAAATTTTTCTATTAGTGTCTGGAGCAGGCGACGATCAGTTTCATCAAGTCCGAGGTCGTCGATAGCGAGCATGCCTAAGGCTTCGCTGGCAATTTTTTTATTGACATGACCATCATGTTTGACTTGGGCAAAATCGCGGACGCGTTTTAAGAGACGGTTGGCAATACGCGGCGTACGGCGTGAGCGCTGAGAAATTAACATGCTCGCATCAGGATCAATCGTCATTTGTAAAATTTGCGCGTTGCGTTTCAAAATAGTTTCTATATCGCCATTTTCATAAAATTCCAAATGAAAGGTGTGGCCAAATCGATCGCGCAAGGGAGCGGAAATCATGCCAATTTTAGTAGTCGCGCCAATGAGGGTGAATTTTGAAAGTGGCATACGAATGGTGCGCGCGGCTGGTCCTTTGCCGATAATAA
>CAYNEQ010000094.1:0-3499 GCA_964396295.1 uncultured Gammaproteobacteria bacterium | reverse complement strand
CTTGCTTGGCTTGGGCTTGCTCTCGGTGCAGTTTTTCTTTTTCTTCCTCGCAACCCCATTCTTCCACAATCCACGCCCAGTCTTCGGGACTAATTTCTTCTTCTTTTTTTTCTACGGCTTCAGCCTCTATTTCTTCAATTTGTTTCTTTCGTTTAAACCCACGCAAAATTTTCTTATCTTTGTAGTGATAAGTTTCTACTTCTTTACCCGATATTATGATTTTAAAATTGTATAATTCCATAATCAAATGAAAAAAGTATCGCTAATTTATCGGTGGAATATGGACATATAATCAAGTTAGTGAGCGTTGTTTCTCGCCCTCGCCCGAAAAGGGCAGGTTTCGGGCGGGGCGAGAAAACTTTGACCCATAGTCCACTTTTAAAGCTATTTGTTTTTTGGTCTGCCCTGTCGGGCATTCCCAAAAAACGAAATAGTCCTTGTAAAAATTTAAGCCTTGTCGGTTAAAAGATTTTTCATCGCTCCGTATAAATCCGCTAGACTGTTTAGGTACAACTCGGCGGTTTCGTCGGAAATCTCAATTCCACATATTTCTTTGAAATATGCTTTACATTCATTGCGTAATTGTTCGCTGAACGTAAACACAAAAAACCGCATTAAAAATTATGCGGGTAGCTTAATAAAAAAGACTTCCATGATTATCCATGGAAGCTTTGGTGGATTTTTTAATTTGGCTTAGCTGTGCTGTTTTTCAAATGCCAAATGGTGGAACTTTAGCCTATATGAGGCAAGTATTGAGGATTGATTTTGACGTTTCCTGTTTTATTGGTGGTGAATATGAGGAAGTCGTCTACACCAGCGTCTTCTCGGATTTTATCTTGTAGTCGCTCGCAGGCACTATAGTATTTTTTCCAGTCAGTTGAGCTGTCGTAATTTAACTCTCGCAGTTTGGCCTCGGCTATGTCTTTGTAGTAAATTTCCTCGGTTTTGTCTTCTGCTTCAAACAGAGCTTCTAAAATGTAATGCTCTAACGGCAGATCGGCTTTGCGTTTGATTTTCACCTTTTTGCCTTGGATATATAAAATGCTGTTGGCTTTATCAAAGAGGATTTTATCGGTTTTGTTGTTTTTTAAAAATGTGGCTTCGTCCAAATATGCCATTATATCTTCATGTAAGGTGTAGAAAAGGAAATCAAAAAATTTGCGGTATTTCTTGGTAAAATTATCGTCAATAACTTCCTTAAATTTTACCTGTTCTTTATTCCGATATTTTTTCATTAACTCGGTGATAGACAGCAACACAATATACGGCCAGACTATATCAACATCAGCAAAGATGTTATTCATATCTTTTTCTAATTCGTCTTTGGTGCTTTCTTTGCCGTTTAGCCCCTTGCTTTGGGCGATGTTTTGCAAGCCTTTTTGAGTAGCCTTTTGATACTCTTTGATTTTATCTTTCAGTAGTGGGCTTTTTAGCTTTTCCATGTAGTCATAGATATGGACAAATAACTGGAAGTTACGGTTTTCAGCTTCAAAAGACTGGTAAATGGTTTCCAGTTCTTGTTTTAAGTTATTTGGGTTTTTGTTGAATAAACCAAACATAGTTTTGGACAGTTATTATAGCATGGTTGAGGTGGCGGGTAAATGGTAGCTTTCGTTGACTTAAAGCATAAATTGGCCTATGCTAACTAAGTAAAAATGTATGGAAACAGCCAATTTTAAAGACAAAAAGATTTTAGTTATCGGTACGGGTTTTCTTGGCCGTGCCGTTGTAAATAAACTGCAATCTTATGGTTGCGATGTTTTATTTACGCACAATACCAGCCCCTATTTTGACAAATCCATTAAGTACAATTTTGTGGAGGATGATATAGCTGAAATTATCAAGGATAAAAAAATTGACTCTATTATCCTGACAATGAAAATTGAATCAGTGGTATCGGCCAAAAAATTGGTGGAATCAGCCACAAGATTTTTAGATCAGATTAAAAATATCAGGCTAGTTTACCTTTCGAGCGACGCTGTTTTTGACGGCGAAAAGGGATTGTACTCGGAACAGGACAAGCCCAACCCCATAACAGAATATGGTAAGAATAAAAATCTATTTGAAAATGTTATAAAGGAAAAAAGTCATAATTACTGTATTATTCGTCCCAGCTATATTTATGGCCGTTCATTAGGTGAGATTGATAGGAGATTACAAAAGACCATTAACAGGATAAATAGCGGTGAAAAAGTAGAAGTATTTGGCGATATGTATAAAAGTCCCATTGACGTTAATCAATTAGCAGAGATCGTTGTCCGAGAATCAGTATCATCATTTGTAGGCATACTCCATGCTGGAGGCAAACGTATGAGCGTTTATAACTTTAAAAAACAGGCACTTGAAGCGTTGGGTTTATCAACTGTAAATCTTGTTGAAACAACGACCCCGTCCAGTCATTCCTTGGAAATGTTAAAAGACACTTCTTTGGCAAATACGTTAATGAGAAAAATTACAGGAATTAACCCGTATACAATTGAACAAAGTTTTAATGAAATATTGATTAAATAATTTATTATGCCGTTAACAATTAAAGGTAAACAAGAGGTTTTTAAAGGTAAATTTATCAAAGTATGGGCTACTGATTTTTTAGACAAAGCAAATAATGGGAAGGTATGGGAATGGGTGGAAAAAAAGGACGCGGCGATGGTATTTCCAATCACCAAGGATAACAAAATTGTTTTGATTAAAAATTATCGTGTGCCGTTAGAGAGGTATGTAATAGAGATGCCAGCAGGTCTTTTAGATAAAAATGGTGAGAGCAGAGAAGATGCGATACATCGTGAGCTTATGGAGGAAACGGGCTATCGTGCAGAAAACATTTTTGCCTTGCCACCGTCCCCATACGCTGCTGGTACAAGCAATAATTTATCATTTCCATTTATTGCTACCGGTGTTACAAAAGTGTCTGATAATTGTGGCGACATTTCTGAGGATATTTCGGTTATAGAAGTGCCAGCCGACCAGCTTGTAGATTATTATCTTAAAAATACTGATGTTTTATTTAATGTACGAATCTTGGCTTTTTATCAAATCGCTTTAACAAAAGGGTATATCAAATAAAATCATATGATCTCACTAAATGAAATAATGCCAGTGGTAAGCAAAATGTCGGAGGAAGTTGATGACGATAGAAGCGTACAAAGCATGCTTTTAAGCATAAACTTTGATGTTACTAAACTATGGATAGCTACTCGCAAAGAAGATAAACAGGAATTACAAAAACGGGTAGCCAACCTTTTTATCGGCAGTCTGATTATGGCTAATTTATTAGGATATAAAGATGTTGAATCTATAATCTCCCAAAGAGTGGAAGAACTTAAACAACAACATGCCCTTGAAATGAAAGGCACAAGTTAGTATAATTGCCGGTAATCATTAAATACGTTCCAACATCGTCCCAGGCTTTCCGCCAGAAATCGAAATCGCATTTTGAAGCTGAATTGGGGTCGGCACGAAGTGCCGACACAAATGTATTCCCCCCAAAAAATCCTGAATC
>CAYNEQ010000093.1:0-3510 GCA_964396295.1 uncultured Gammaproteobacteria bacterium | reverse complement strand
GGTGAAAAGCGCTGGCTTAATGATAAAAAAATGACCATGCTCGGTCGAGGCCAGATACAGAAATTACTTAAGGAGATGGTAGAGGCTGGCTGCAAATATGTTGTGGTAGAAACTTCTTCAGAAGGTATTTTGCAATACCGCCATATTGGTTTGCTCTATGATATTTCAGTATTTACAAATTTAGGAACCGAACATCAGGAGCGGCATGGCGGTTTTGAAAATCTGCGCCGAGATAAAGGGAAAATTTTTGCGCAATTGAAAAATTCGGCAAATAAAATAATTGACGGCGTAAAAATTCCAAAAATTATTATTGCAAATACTGATGACAAAAATGCAGATTATTATTTGCAATTCAAAGCTGATGAAAAGTGGAGTTTCAATGTCATTCCGAGGACGAAGGAGGAATCTCTGTCACAATCAATTGACGGACAGAGATCCTTCGGGGTGTTAACCCCTCAGGATGACAGAAGAGTGATTGGTAAAAATATTACTTCAGACGAAACAGGAGTTAATTTCGAAGCTCAGGAACATAAATTTAGATTAAATATATTAGGAGAGTTTAATGTCTATAACGCTTTGGCAGCGATTGCTGTTGGTCAGTCGCAAGGAATTTCTATGGATAAAATTGCGGCAGGACTTTCCAGTGTGAAATTAGTCGAAGGTAGAATGGAAATAGTAGAAGTCGGCCCCGACTCCGCCAGGGCTTCGACGGGCAAGCAGAATTTCAAAGTGATTGTCGACTATGCGCACGAACCGATGAGTTTGACGGAATTATTTACCAGTTTGCGGCACATGGCAGGAAAAGATGGAAAAATTATTGCCGTGGTTGGGTCTGATGGCGGTGGCCGTGATAAAGGCAAGCGGACGAAGATGGGAGAAATTTCCGGACGCTTGGCGGATATGACTGTTATTAGTGATGTAAATTGCTATGATGAAGATCCTAAAGAAATAGCGGAAATGTTAGCCGTAGGCGCGCGTCAGGCAGGAAGAAAAGACGGTGTTGATCTGTTTATTATTGTAGATAGGCGAGAGGGAATTGCCAAAGCTGTGTCCTTGGCTAGGGCTGGCGATATTGTAGTAATCACCGCCAAAGGCACAGAGCCATTTATTGGTATGGCTAATGGCAAAAAAATTCCGTGGGATGACAGAAGGGTGGCGAGAGAGGAATTGATGAAATTAAGAAATAGAAACTAGTAATTATGAATATACCGAAAAAAATAAATCTCAAAGACGATGAAAAAATTATTGCCGTGGTTCGTCCGTATGGACTCACCTATGCATGGAAATATGTAATCGGCCTCGCTTTTTTGGTCGTCAGTTCATTTTATATGTTCCGGTTGTTTTTTTATGGTTGGTGGGGCCAGATTATCTATGGTGTAGGAATTGCGATTGGCTGTTATTTTATTTTTCGCGCGTTAGCGGTGGATCAAAATAATATTTTGGTAGTTACGACTACTCGAGTAGTGGATTTGCATCGGGTGGGTTGGTTTGATGAAATCATTTCTTCGATTAATTATTTAGAAGTCAAAGATATAGCCGTGCGAAAAAAAGGAATTTTGCAAAGCCTGTTTAATTTTGGCGGAGTAGCCGTGCAGACCAAAAGCCAAGATTATTCAGTCGAAGTATTTAACATTCATAATCCGGCTAAAATTCAAACTTTAATCGCGGACATTTCTCAGCAATATAAACAAGATATAAAAGTTGCTAATACGCAAGTTGTTTATAATAATTTTCTTAAAATAATCCCCGTATTATCTGATGGTGATTTACAGAAGGCAAAAGATTTAATTACTGACCAGTTGTCTCCTAATTTGGATAACGAAGTAGCTCAGTGATATAATATACTGTCAGTTGATAATTTAGAGTTTTGAGTTTTGATTTTAATATGAATTATGTCCACAAAAAGTCGTGGATGGCAGCAATTTTTTAGTTCGCAGATGTTTGTCATTATTATCGCCATTGTTGCCGGTATGGTGATGTTTCAGTATGGTCGCGTGTATTATCAAGATTATCAGGTCAAGCAAGAAATCGCCCGTCTAGAAGAGCAGACTAAAAAAATGGAAGCCCGAAAAGTAGAATTACTGGAAGTGCTTAAATATGTAAAATCAGACAGTTTTGTGGAAGAAAAAGCCCGAACTGAACTTAATTTGGTTAAGCCTGGAGAAGAGGTGGTAGTGGTGCCAAATGCGGCTCGATCTATTAATAGACAAGAGACAGAGACTGTGGTAACATCCCAACAGGTTCCAAATTATAAAAAATGGTTTAAATATTTTATTAATTAATTTTTTAGACAGTCTATGAGTGAAACTAATCAACCAGCTTCAGATGTGCAGCCAAGTTCAGTTGTTGCTAAAAATAACATGAAAGTTTTTGTAGCTCTGGGAGTGGTAGCTTTGGTGTTGTTTGGTACCCTTGGAGTAACGGTTTATCGGGTTTATGCACAGCGCGCTTCAGATAATTTCACCATGAAAATGGCAAACCTCTTGCATTTATCTGCCGCTAAAATAGGAGATACAGAAATTCCCTATAAAGATTATGTCGAAGATTTGCGAGCTATTCACGTTATGCGTGATTTTGATAAAGCCCAGACTCCGCCGGGTCCAGGAGCTGAATTAACAGAAGAGCAAATGTCAGATCAAGTATTGATGCGTTTAGCAAGCAATGTGTTAGTAGAAGAGGCGGCTAAAGAACAAAGCCTTGCTGTGGAAGATCAAGATATACAAGTGCTGAAAGCGAATTTGCTCAGCAAGTTTAAGGACGAGGCTGAGCTCAATGGCGAACTGATGAAGCGCTATGGTTGGGATATTGCCCAATATGAAGCAAAAGTTTTGCGTCCTTTTGTTCTACAAAGAAAATTGGCGACTAAATTGCAAGAACCAGTAAAAGCTGAAGCAGAAAAAACTTTGGAAGCTGTCAAAACCGGTGGAGATTTTGCCGAATTCGCAAAAAAATATAATCCAGATAGTACTAAGAATACGGGCGGTGATTTAGGTTGGTTTGCCAAAGGTGATATGGTTCCAGAATTTGATAAAGCCGTGTTCTCGCTCAAAAAAGGAGAAGTCTATCCAACGCTTGTAGAAACACAATTTGGTTATCATATTATCAGACTTGACGATAAGAAAACGGCTCGTGTGAAAAATGATAAAGGTGTGATGGAAAATCAAGAGCAAGTTCGCGCCAGCCATATTTTATTTGCTTTTGTAGACTTGAATAATTATTTAGATACTAAAATGAAAGAAGCGAAGCCAAAACTGCGTTTGAAAGTTCATAATCCATTTGCGGCCGCTACACAAGCTGCGGAGGCTACGGAAACGACGACGAAATAATTCGGAGATTCTTTTACTTAGAAAAGGCTCTCCATAAACGGAGAGCCTTTTTGTTCCGCCTTCGCTATAGCTTCGGCGGACACAGTGCGGGCGTAGTATAATGGTAATATACGACCTTCCCAAGGTTGAGCCGTGGGTTCGATTCCCATCGCCCGCTCAAATAAAACGCCGAGATAGCTCAGCT
>CAYNEQ010000092.1:0-3558 GCA_964396295.1 uncultured Gammaproteobacteria bacterium | reverse complement strand
CCTCAACTGGTCCGCTATTTTTGAGGTTCAGATTAAAATCCCAATTTTTGTCTGTAAAAATAGTGTTTTTTGCATTCCAACCGCTAATAATCATGTCTTCATATACCTCACCGGCTACTTGAACGGTGACAAGAGAAATTATTCTCGGATTTACTCCGGAGCGACCATTGCTCCCCAACGTCGGTTCTGCAAAAAGCCCTACATAATAAGATCCCGGCTGAGTTTTTTCTGGCACATGAATTATAAAATTCGCTTTTTGTGTTTGTTTTGCTTTGACCAAAACTGTATTATTTTCTGGCATTACCCAACTTTCTGCCTCTGTTATCCCTCTACCAAAAACTGGATGTCCATCATTATCTTGTTGCACGCCTAAAACCCCGAGATTAAACTGTATTTCTTTATTTTCTGAGTTAAATATAGACAGGTTTACTGTCTGGCTATTATTCGAATCAGCTGTAACGAGCATTTTTACGGGAGAAATACCGAAGGCATTTGCAGGCAGAATAAAAAAAAGCGAGAAGATTGCTAATAAAGGTAAGAATAACTTTCTATACATATCATGCTTTAAAAATTTGATACAACATATAAATCTACATCATGGTGCCTATCTCCGGCAGAAGTAGCGTCATTAATCGAAGCTTTAAAAATTAGCTCCGTTCTAGCACCAGACACTGGTGTGCTTGAGGCCGCTATTGTAAAGGCGGAAGTGGTTTGCATACTCCTATCATCTGCAAACGCAGCATCGATTCCTAAGACAGCCGCTCCATACTCCTCTTGACCTGCAGTTACCTCTCCGTCACTAACCGGTGTTAACGGGGTGGTCAACCCACCACTTAAACGCATCACATACCCGGACTGAGCCGTAGTTGTTATAGTAATAATAACAGAAGAACTGGCAACTGTCCCCACTACTAAATTGCCCAGATTAATCGTTGTCGTATTAAAATTTAGCTCAAAACTATCATTATCCATCGCCTGGTAACCGGCATTAATAATAAAATTTTTTCCTTCATGTATCGAATAACCAATTCCTGATTCTCCAATAGTATCCTCTAGAGTGTTATTTCCTTCGCTACTAAAAGAACCTCCGGCCTCAATAGTATCGGCAAAGATGGTGTATTGACCGGCGGACATAAACGCGAAACATGCGGACGGAAAAATCATGAGTGCTATCAACAAAAGTTCTACCAGTAGATTAATTTTTTTCATATACCAATAAAATCTACCCTCATTTTCCCGAGACTAAAGATTTAATTTTTTCTACCACATCTTTATTTCCCGGATTTAAATCCTTGACTTTGTAATAATATTCCAGCGCTTTCTGTTTATCATTTTTATTTTCATATAGCAGCGCCAAACTATAGAGCGCATTAGAGTAATTTGGCTGTAACCGTACGACTTCAAGCCATAACTTTTCTGCGTCCGCTTTATCTTTTTTTGTGCCTCGGTTATATAATAGTCGTCCAAAATTGAATAAGATTTCACTATTATTTCCAGCGCCGCCTTGCACCATGGTTTTGTACACATCTACAGCCTTATCAATTTCTTGATTTGCTTCATAAGCGCTCGCCAACCCAATATACGAAGCCAAATAATCTTTTTTTAAATCAATTGATTTCTGAAAATACTCAATGGCTTTACTCAAATTTTTTTGCGACACATAATCACTCGCCAAACGCGAGAATAATATTGGGTTTGTTGGCTCAAGTTCAGTGGCCGTATTTAATGTTTTAACCACCCATTCACCTGCTTCAGGCGCCAAATAAAATGTGTTTTCGTACGCAGTCGCCAAATTTTCCCATACCGAAACAGACTGAGGTGAAATATCCGTAGCGGCACGCGCTTCGCTGACTGAGCGCTGCAATAAATTACCTACAACTTGAATATCTGGATTGGGTTCTTTCGACACTTCACCCGCGCGCACTAAATACGCGCGCGATAACGATACGTGATATGTATCATAATTGTTCCGTAATGATAAAACCTTTTGTAAACTGGTCGCAATTTTTTCATAATCAGTTTCTTGCATCGCCTGAGCATAGGCTCGGTCAGCCAAATAAAATCGGCCACCTAAAATTCCCACCATGATCACGCCCGCCATTACCACAATCATGCTGAAGGAAAAAATTAAATTATATTGCGGCGTATCTTCCAGCGTAATATATACATCTTTGACTACCGTATGACCTAAGAGCGACATCCCAGATATTGTAATCCCTAATAATAAAAACCATAACACCCATAAAGTAAGATTGAAAAAATTCATTAAAATGCCGATCCATAACACCAGCCAAGCTACTACGGTTAAAAATATATCGAGACGAATATTTTTTTTACTCAAATTAAGACTGGCAGCAATAGCAAAACTACTGCCTCGCGCTTTAAACCACGTCGTGAGCACATGACCCAACACAAATAATAAAATAAAAACAAAACCAAGCGCCATCAGCACACCACCTTCAGACAAAAAAGCAAAAAAAGAATTTGACGGCTGATTAAATCGCATATTCCAGGCTGTGGGATGATAATTAAAATCAGTCGTTCTATATCTTGAAAAATCAGCGGCAAACGTGCCCAACCCACTGCCAATTAAAAAATTTTTAACACCGGAAAACAAAACATCGCGAGTAACAAACCACGACGGCCTGGCATCAAGTGAGGCCTCGGCTGGCACAGCCACTTGCCAAGATTTTGGACTGCCAAAAGCAATACAAATTGAAGTCAAAATGAGCAAACCAAAAATAACAGACAGCCAACTCAGTCTCGCATCTTGTAAAAAACTTACTCCCAACAATAGCAATAAAATTAAGCCCGCTAATAGCACCCACCAAAAAAATGAAAAACCGATAAGTAACAGAGGTATTATACAGAGTATGGCGATTGAGATATAAAAAATACTTCTTCCTACAGAAAGATTTTTTTTAATTGCCGAACCAAGACTAATAACAAACACCGGAATAATCCATAAACCAAAGGCGCTACTTGTCGCATCAATCACATTTAAACTCTCGCCGGCCAAGGGAATATGAATTTTAAAAGCAAGTTTAAGTATTGATAAAAACGCCGCCACTCCCCCGACCACCAACAGCATATCTAGCACACCCCGCCAGCGCTCGGGAGTGTTAACAATATTAACCAGCAAAAAATAAAAGATAATTAAAAAAAACAAAAAAACAAAATTTAACACAAAAATTTCATTGCGTCCTAAAAAGCTATCGTGCAAACCAATTGAAAACAAAGAAGAGACAAGCGCTACTAAAAGCAAAATGAGGAATGGTATATCCAAAATAGATCGGCGATAAAAAATTCTTTTTTCTAAAATAGTTTTAATCGAAAAGAACAAAACATTACCTAAAAGCAAGCTAATAAACAGATACTGCTTAGCCAGAACAAATCCATTAACCAGATTCTTATCTACATACAATGGCACCAAAGCCACAGTTAATAAAATAAATGCGTACGAAAGCTTGTCTAAAATTGCAATCATTTTTTGATTTTGACTGAGCATACACAATAAAAAGATAACAGCTAAATTATAGCATATTTTAACTCTAATAA
>CAYNEQ010000091.1:0-3642 GCA_964396295.1 uncultured Gammaproteobacteria bacterium | reverse complement strand
AATTAGGACCAGTACACCGCTAAGTTTGTGTGAATACTTACAATTTTATAAATGGAAGCGGCAGATGTTTGAACAAGGAAGATTTTGGGAGAGATAACTTGAAGCGCTCCGACAGAGACGTATTGCTACAACTCTGTCGGAGCGTGTTATGCCTCCTTGCCGCTTGCGGCGGGGTTACTGTTCGGCCATGGCGGCGCCGTTTCGGACGCTGCCTTGGCACAGTGATGGCATCCTGAGCACCCGTAGTGGTTGAAGTAGAACTTGTCACAGACCTTGCAGACCCTCCATTCCTCCGACGATTCGGCAGTTGTGCCGGTTTCGCCATTTTGGCCGTTCGGCATATTTCCTCCCGAACGCAATATTAATTTTTTTTACGTCGCATGTCAATAAATTTATAGTTAATTTTTTGTTTTTGAAATACAAAAATGATATAATAAAAATATTCATAGTCATATAAATATTTCTCTGGTTTAATTTATGGCTCAAAAATCAAAAGATGTCTTAGCTGCCCAATACATAAACCTTCAAACAAAAAAAACTTCCAAACCAGAAGGAGTCGATTTAGAAAAAATGGAAAAACTTGCTCGTATTTTACGTGGCCTTATTTTTGCTACCGTGGAAGCCGGACAATCTGGACACCCCGGCAGTAGTGGTAAGGTGGAACAATTTTTAGCCATGACGCTTGGTGGTGTCTTGGCGTATGATCCCATGCTTCCAAAAAATCCCGGCCGTGACCGGGTGATTTGGAGTGCTGGCCACTGCACGCCGCTCTTATTTGCCGGACAAGCGCTGTATTACGAAGTCTTGCGTCGCTGTGGTCGTCAATTCTCTCAAGCAGCAGTAAAGGCAGTCATGCCTGCGGATTTGCTTCGTTTCCGTCATACCGATGGTCCGCAAGGTCATGCTGAGTCTAGCTATCCATATTCAGATTTTACGTCTGGTCCATCTGGTCATGGATTTTCTGCAGCCGTTGGCATGGCTATGGTACATCAATCATGTGGCCTTGATACCAAGACCTGGGTATTTATGGGTGACGCTGAGAGCGAAGAGGGCATGACCTATGAAGCCAGAAATTTAGCCGCGACCAATGGTCTCAAAAATCTCATTGTCAGTTTGGATTATAATCATTTCGGTATTGATGCCAATATTGAGGAAGTCGTGTCTTCGCCCTATATCAATCATTGGTTAGGATTGGGCTGGAATGTGATAGAAGTTGACGGCCATAATATCTCGCAATTAGTACAAGCATATCAGATGGCTGCGAAAGGTTTTGAAAATAATTCTCCGACAGTTGTCTTATGTCATACGCTCAAAGGCAAAGGCTATGGCAAATTAGAAAACACAGTCGCTTCACATGGCGCGGCAGTCAAACATGATGAGTATGTAGCCATTATGAAAGCATTAGGATTTTTTATTGAAGGCAAACAAGGCGAAGTCATGGCTGATATCGAGACTGTCTTAAGTGAATTACATAAAGAAGATGAGCAATATATTTTAGAGCGATTGGAAATCGGCGCGAAAAAAGTGTTGCCAGAATCACAATTAGTCAAACAAATGAAAGCGGCGTTGAGCGGAAGACCAATCGTTAATCCACTCTCTATCAAGCGTCCGAAAGTTTTACCGCCGGAACTGGTTTTTAAAGAAGGAGATAATGTTTCAACTCGCAAAGCTGCGCAAGCCTGGATGGCCTGGTTTATGAAACAAACCGCATTTTTTTATGCCGGAGCAGGGGACTTGGCAAAATCGGTTTATACTAATTCCGCGGAAGAAGTCTATGGACTCTTCAGTCGACAAAATACGCTTGGCCGTGGTATCCGCTATGGTATTGCCGAGCAAAATATGGCCATGATGGGGGCTGGTATGACGCAAGACGTGCTGCCAGGCGGGTATCGACCAGTGTCGGTATTTGGCACCTTTGCCGTATTTACCAACATGATGGCAAACGCCATTCGTCTGGCGGTCATTGGTAATCAGCTAAATCCTGACCTGAAAGGCTTTTTTATCGCACTCGCGGCTCACGATGGCCCTGAAACTGGCGAGGACGGCCCTACGCATCAGGGAATGTATTGGATGTCATTATATGCGGCTTTGCCCGGAATCAAGGTCTATAAGCCGCTAGACGCGAACGAGACCATAGAGATGTTATTTGCCGCTCTGGAGCGAGGTGAGCCAATCGTCCTATCTGTTTCTCGGCCGGAAATGCCTGTGTTGCAGCGGAAGAACAGCGTACCATCCGCGCTCGCATCTATAGACGGAGCCTATGTCTATAAACAATTTTCAGGCAAGGGGAAAGAAAAAATAGTTTTAGCTATTTGTGGTTCTCAAATTTTACAAAATACTTTGGAAATTTTGCCAGACTTGGAAAAACAAAATTTTGATGTAAAAATTATTGCCGTAACCTCACCGGAACTTTTTGAAGAATTAAGAAAAACTGATCCGGCAAAAACGCAAAGCATTTTGCCAGATGAAGAAAGAAGTCTGGTGGTTACACTGCACAACGGCTGGCCAGGATTTTTATATCCGTTTATGCTGCCAGAAAATTATACAGATAGAGCAATAGGAATAACCAAATATCTCAAATCAGGCAATGTAAAAGAGGTCTATGACCTGGCAGAAATGTCGCCAGCTGATATTAAAGAGAAGATTTTGCAAGCAACAAAATAACTAATCTTTCAGCATTTGCGCTACTGCCAAGACTGCCTGTCGCGCATGAGGCAAAAGCCGAGGTGGAATCTGTTCAGGTAAAATTTCCGGTCCTAAAACGCCAATTCCCACCGGCTTCATAAATTCTAACTCAAGATTCAGTACAGTTTGCATTACCACTTGTCCCATCACCAGCCCATGCTTTGTCTCTCCGCGCTCGATAATGCCAAGCAGTACGGCTCCGTCGATATTTTCTCTCTGCAATGCTCGTTTCAAGGCCAGTGGCTTTTCATAGGATCCATTTACCCAAATCTCTTCGGTAATAGTTAGATTATTGTCTATAGCTGTTTTTCTGGCTTCTTCCAGCATTTCTGTCACTTGTTTTTTATGAAATTCTCCCAGAATTATAGCAATGTTTTTTGACATATGATTTAGCGAAATGATGCCGGGCAACCTCCTTTGAAGCCCGGCCTTTATTAGTTGTTAATATAGCGTAATTATGATATAGTATTTCGGTAAAATAGCAAGTTTTAAATACTGTTTATGAGTAATGAAATCGTTTTTGATATAGAAACCATTGGTGATATTGCAAACCTGGAAACTATGGAAATAACCGTAGTTTCTATTTATGAATACGAAAAAGATGCCTATAGTTCTTATGAACGTCATGAGCTAGGTAAGCTCTGGCCCATTTTAGAGAAATCATCTCGTCTGATCGGTTATAATAGCGAACATTTCGATTTGCCGATTCTTAATAGATACTACCCTGGAGATTTGACTGTTTTCCCACATTTGGATCTCCTGGTAAAGATTAAAGAATCCTTGGGTCGTCGCTTGCGTCTTAACGATGTTGCCGAAGCCACGCTTGATATCTCAAAAAGCGCGGACGGTCTGCAAGCGATGCGGTGGTGGAAAGAAGGCAAGCTTGATGAAATTAAAAAATATTGCGAACAGGATGTAAAAGTAACCAAAGAAGTCTATGAATTTGGCAAAAATAAC
>CAYNEQ010000090.1:0-3679 GCA_964396295.1 uncultured Gammaproteobacteria bacterium | reverse complement strand
ATCGCCATACAGCGGCACTTTTTTACCTTCCAATAAATTGGTAATAAAAAATGGAATTAATTTTTCCGGAAACTGATGGGTGCCATAAAAATTACAACTATGCGAAACAATCACCGGAGTTTTATAAGTCACAAAATAGGCTCGACACAAATGATCTGCGCCCGCTTTGGCCGCTGAGTAAGGACTGTTTGGCGCAAACGGCGTTTCTTCGGTAAAAGTGCCCTTACTAATACTGCCATAAACTTCATCGGTAGATACTTGCACCATTTTCTTTAAACTAAATTCTTTGGTAACTTCAAGCAAATTAAACGTGCCTAAAATTTCTGTGCGCAAAAAAGCGTCCGGATCCATAATAGATCTGTCAACATGTGTTTCCGCGGCGTAATTTATAATCGCGTCTATGTTATGTTCTTTTACTACCTGCGCCAAGGTCGCTCGATCACAAATATCACCATGAACAAATGTATACCGAGAATCATTTTCTACTTCACGCAAATTTTCCAAATTTCCGGCATAGGTCAACTTATCAAAATTGACAACTTCGTACTCAGGATACTTTGCCAAAATATATTTAATAAAATGGGAACCCATAAACCCGGCTCCACCACAGACAAGTACACGCATATTATTGTATAGTGCTAAATTTACTAACATTGGCCATAATACCAATACTGGCCAAACCGATAAGCATGGCTGTGCCACCATGACTGATAAATGGCAACGGCACACCGGTGAGCGGCAACAAACCAATAATTGTGCCGATATTTAAAAACGATTGCCAGATAAACCATATCATAATCCCTGCGGCAAGTAAACGACCAAACTCATCCGGAGCCCCTTTGGCAATCTTAAAACCGCGCAACCCAATAAAAGAAATCAAAAACACCAAGGCGGCTGTTACCAACAGGCCCATTTCTTCGGCAATGACAGCAAAAATAGAGTCTGCCTGCACCTCGGGCAGGTATTGGAATTTTTGCCGAGAATGACCGAGTCCAAGACCAAAAACACCACCAGAGCCGACTGCCAAATAGGCTTGATTGATCTGGTAGCCAATCCCCTGCGGATCGAGTTCAGGATGCAAAAAAGTCGTCAATCGTTTCACCCGATATGGCGCTGCCCAGAGCAAGACGGCAAAGGCAATAATCCCAAGCAGTGCCAGCACGGTTAAATATATTTTTGGCGTACCAGCCAAATAGAGCATAGAAAAAATAATGACCACCAAAATTGATAACGTTCCCACATCTGGCTGCGCAGCTACGAGCAGTATCCCTGGTGCTAATATTGATAACACCGGCAGCAAGCCGTTTTTCCAATCACTCAAATCTCTTTTTTCAGATAACATTTTCGCCAGCATGATAATAATGGCTAACTTAGCAAATTCAGCCGGCTGAAAGGAGATTGGTCCTAATGAAACCCAACTTCTAGAACCGTTTATCACCAATCCTAAGCCAGGAATAAACACAAGCACCAGCATGGCAATGGATAACAGATACAACAAACCACCAAATTTTGCCCAGGCTTGGTAATTAATTTTTGCTAATACTAAAAATATCAATATGCCCGGCAAGACACCATACAACAATTGTTTTTTAATAAAAAAATACGTATCGCCAAATTTAGCATACCCAGCCGGGGCGCTGGCCGAAGACAATAACACCAAACCAAATACAATCAAAATGCCAAATAACAAGAGAAACAGGCTGTCTGCTGATTTTTTATTTTTTTCCATAAAAAAACGACTAGGAATTGAGCCGAATCAACAAGAGAATGCCGACTGCCAAAAATAGATGAAAAAACAAGGTCCAACCGCTTAAAAATCTGGCCAAAAACTTATCTGAAGCATACGTAACTGAGGAAAACAAATAATTTAACAAAACTATTAATAGTCCAATCCCTGGCAAATAATACAGTTGCCACCAATTACCGACTAAATCAACCCCAAAAATAATGTTATAATGTAAAAAAACCTGTTCCGCATCAGGTGTAATGTTTCGCAGCAAACTAAACCATAAAAATGCTTGAATCAACGCAATACCGGCCAGCGGCACAGAAATCCAACGATCCTGGAAGTATAATTTGGGGGAATAAAACATGTTTTTTAGCTTATTCTTGACAATAATTACGATGTATAGTATAGTATTCCTACTCAAATAAATCAAATCTCATACCTATATGTCTCATAAAAAAGCCGCTGGTTCCTCACGTAATGGCCGTGAATCCCAATCAAAACGCCTTGGGGTCAAAATTCATGACGGTCAAGCCGTACAAAAAGGCATGATTATTGTCCGTCAACGAGGTTCTAAATTCCATCTTGGCAAAAACGTCAAACGAGCTGGTGACGATTCTATCTTCTCTATGGTTGATGGTAAAGTCAAATTTACCCAACATAAACGCCGTCGCTTTGATGGCAACATGAAAATGGCAAAATTTGTTCATGTCGTAGCCTAAAAAATTTCTTCTTAAAATAAAAAACTACCCGAGTGGGTAGTTTTTTATTTTATCTTTGAGATTATTTCAAAGTTACTTTTGCGCCAGCTTCTTCAATTTTCTTCTTCATGGCTTCTGCTTCTTCTTTCTTTACAGCTTCTTTAATAACCTTAGGAGCAGCATCTACCATAGCTTTGGCATCAGCGAGGCCAAGACCGGTCAATTCTTTCACAACTTTGATAACATTGATCTTGCTAGCACCGGCGTCGGTGAGCTCAACGTTAAATTCGGTCTTTTCTTCAGCAGCGGCGGCACCACCGGCGGCTGGAGCAGCGGCCATCATCATAGCTGGAGCAGCTGCGGACACACCAAATTTTTCTTCCAATACTTTAACGAGTTCGGAAAGATCCAAGACAGACATCTTTTCGATTTCTGCCACCAAATCCTTGAATTTGGCAGGAACTTCTACTACTTTATTTTCTTCTGACATATAAATTAATAATTATTAAGCTTTTGCTTTTGCAATATTATTTAAAACACCAACCAGTCCACGCAAATTTCCAGCCAAGACATTGACAAAGCCTGAAACCGGATTGTTGAGCGTGCCAACCAATTTGCCTAAGAGCTCTTGTTTGCTTGGCAAGCTGGCCAAACTCTTTACGGTTGCAACATCAATGAATTTATTTTCAAAGATACCGCCGAAGACTTTGACAATTTCGTGATCTTTAGCGAATGTGCTGACAATTTTGGCTGCAGAGATTTCGTCTCCAAAAGCCATAAAGGTAGCCACACCACCATCAAATACCTTTGGATCAATGCCGGTCAGACCTACATCTGCACAGGCTTTTTTAACCAAAGTCTTTTTGGCAGCAATAACACTAATGTCATTTTTGCGGCAAGTACGTCGCAACTCTTCCGCTTCAGAAACCTTTAAACCCTGGAAGTTAGCAAACACCACGGCTTTCGCGGTTTTTAAACCTTCTTCCAAAGATTGGACTGTTTCTTGTTTTTGTATTCTTGTTTTTGGCATAATTTATTATTTTTTGCTGTTTTGGCAACAAAAAAGTGGTTCTTGTAAACCACAGATCATACAGCACAAATCGACCGAATTTAGCTAATTATAGCTAATTTGCACCTCGGCAGGTAATTAAGTCTCTCGACACCTGCTGTCTATGGTTGGGTTAATTATATCGGTTTTTTAGGAAATGTCAAGTCACCCCACCTATAACTCAGAAATTATTTTTAAAACAAT
>CAYNEQ010000089.1:1616-3733 GCA_964396295.1 uncultured Gammaproteobacteria bacterium | reverse complement strand
TGGATTGGCTTAATTAAACCAATTTTAAAAACTAATGGTAATATATTAATTTTTTGTAAACTTGAATACATAAGTGACATTAAAAGAATTTATGAAAAATTGGGGTTTAAACATCACGGCACAATTATTTGGCACAAAACTAACCCTGCACCGCAAATAAGAAAAACTGGTTTTTTATCTTCTTGCGAGGCAATATTGTGGGCAACTAACGGATTTGATAATAGTAAAATTTCTTATACCTTTAACTTTACAAAGCAAAATGAAATGCACAACTTTATTGAAACGCCAATCTGTATGGGAAACGAAAGAACGGCGCACCCAACTCAGAAACCTAAAAAAGTTCTATCTCATTTAATAAAAATATTTACAAATGAACAGGACTGGATTTTAGACTGCTTCGCAGGTAGTGGAACTACAGCAGTAGCTGCAAATGAACTTAAAAGAAATTCTATAAATATCGAGACAGATAATGACTACCTGAAACTTATAGAAAAAAGGTTAGGTACACTCAAGAATACAAAAATAATAAAAACAAAAAATCTTACTTTGCTAAAAAGATAATTAGAATTTTAAATCTACTTCTTCAAATTTTTTCTCAGACCAATTTGCTCTATAGGCTTTTCTTTGCCCTTTTTCAAAACCTAAAAACACATCAGGAACCCTGTTCCCATGCTTTGCTTTTAAAGGCTCAAATAGCTTGAGTATAAGGTCGGAATTCCACTCCTGTTCAGCAAATAACCACGCATCAAGCCATGCGTTATTTTCATAATGCCTATGATCAAGATAATTTTTCCAGTCATGTTCTAACTCAAGTTTTTGAGTAGTTCCACCAGAATATTTTAATAGGACATCGCAGCCACCAGAGCTTGACACACTGTAACTAACCACATCTTTATTGTCAATCGAAAAATCTTTTTTAAACTGTAAAAACTTATCAATAAATATCCATGTTTCTTGCTGTTTTATATCATTTTGAATATCTGTTTCATTTGTACATTCTCGTTTTTGAAGTTCCTTCCACTTATAAGAAAGCCTATTATTTATATTACCGTTCCCATCCGAGAAATTCTCTAACGCTTCCTCTAAGCTAACAAGGCAATAGCTATTACCTTTCTTATCTAAACAAATATTTAAATCCAATGAAATCTGTAAAAACATGGGTTTTTCTTCAAAAAGCTCTTCAGCTTTTACAGCATAAATCTTCTCCCAAGAATTCTCTCGTGAAGGGACGACTATTAGAGGATGCATGTTCTTTTTAAGAATTTTTTTGCCAGACCAGTAATTAAACAGATTGTACTCAAGAATTTTTGCCTTATTATCAACAAAATTATTTAATAAGCTTCTTATAAAATACTGATTATTAGCACTTACCACAACAGAGTCTTTTTTAAAATTATCACCATCTCTTCTAATCCCTAATTTTATAGAATCTTTTTGAAGCATTACCTTAATATGAGCCTGACTCTCTCTAACTTTTGATAACCAAACCTCAGTTTCTATCAAATCTTTTAACTTCTCATTCTCCGTGTTAGCTGACAAATCAGAAGAATCTAATATTATTTCACCATTATTTATCGCATTAATAAGACGGCCATCTTTCCCGAGCGAGTAATAGGGTACGATTTTATTATTTCTTTTAACAAAGCCCTTTAATGTTATTAAGGTAGAAAAATTTCCTCTTAAACCACCAAATTTAGTATCGTCTAAATATTTATAATCTTTTTTATCTGCTCTAGTTCTTACTAACTCTGCCTTAAATTTATTAGCTAATTTAACTAGATCGTTGGTATTAAAGTAGCTCTTATTATAATGTGCTGATATTTCTAGGGCTAAAAAAAATATTTTTTGTAAACGTATCTTATACATACTATTTGTTAAAAATGTTTACTTTAAAATTTCTAAAAAGTACTTGTTCCACTGTCTCCATCCCATTTTTGTAAAATAATCTTATCAACAGGAGCTCTTCATTGAATTTAAAAAAACAAACCATGTTTCCTCAAAACAATCTCTTTAGCCTCCTCATATTTCCTCACCCGCTTCGTCTTCCACAGCAATTTATACATAAAACTCGGCAGCCAGTTACTGATCCCTACTCGCCCACCCACCACCTTACCATA
>CAYNEQ010000089.1:0-1516 GCA_964396295.1 uncultured Gammaproteobacteria bacterium | reverse complement strand
TAAAACTCGGCAGCCAGTTACTGATCCCTACTCGCCCACCCACCACCTTACCATACAATACTTCCGGCACAAAGACACCGGTCTTGCCTTGTACTAATAGAGATAGCCACAGATCCCAATCTTGAAATCGTTTGAGCTTTTCGTCCCATGGTTTTTCAGACAGAGCACTTCGGCGGACCAGCGACGTGGCGTCTATATAATTTACTTGTTTTAACTTCTCGGCAGCAAACGGCTGGCTTTTGATAACCTTCCAACCAAACTTGAATTGGCTGTAGCTATAGCTGGCCTCTGGGTGCTCTTGTAGGGCGCTATAGAGCTTCTGGAGCATGTTTGGTTCGGCAATGGTGTCTGCGTCCCAGAAGATCACATATTCGCCTCTAGAGACCGCGAAACCGCGATTACGGGCTGCAGACGCGCCGCTATTGGGCTGGGAAATGATTGACAGCAGGCTGCCCTCGCCAATACATTGTTTTTCGGTCAGTTTCAAACATTCATTTACCACCTCATCAAAATTATCTGTACTGCCATCATTTACCACAATCACCTCAAGCGGCCGATATGTCTGACGAAAAATACACTCAATGGATTTTTTGAGCGTATGCGCGTGGTTGTAGACTGGAATGATGATGCTGATTAATGGGTTCATATTCACCCTGTTAAATAAGATTTGAGCCTTTGTTTAATAAACATTTTGCCATAATAGGTTTTTAAATATTTTTCTCTATGGGTTGCGTCTTGTTGATGTAAACAAGCCTCATAATATACAAGCTTGAACGGCCTTCTATTCTTTGTTGATTCTACGAGACCTTTCTGATGTTGCTCAAATCTTAACTTTAAATTCTTCGTATATCCAGTGTAAAATTTCTTATCCTTTAGACTATATAGAATATAGGTATAATACATGTCTAGGGAATTTAAAGTTATTTAACAGGGTAAAGTTTTTCCAATTGCTTCTCCCACGTAAATTCTGCTAACGCTCGCTCTCTGCCAACTTGCCCCATCTTCTTCGCATACGCACCCTGCTTCATCAGTTCTGAAATAGCGGTGATAATTCCTTGATCTTTGTAGACATCGACAATCACTCCGGTTTCCAAATCCTGTACCGCTTCTTCTACTCCGCCTGCGCGTCCGGCAATGCTCGGCAAGCCGCTGGCAGCGGCTTCTATAAAGGCCGTGCCCCAAGCCTCTTGTACAGACGAGTCATCAGGATGAGTCAATAATACCAAGGCATCTGCCATTTGATAATACTTTGGCAATTCGGTATATGGTACCTGGCCGATAAAGCGCGTCACATTCTGCAAGAAATTTTTCTGAATGGAGGTAATAATTTCATTCTTCTTTGGCCCGTCACCGACGATGAGCCAAACTAAATTCGGCACGGTCTCTAAAATCTTTGGCAACAGGCGTATCAAATGCGGATAGCCTTTGCCCTCGGTCATGCGCGCCACGGTAATAATAACTTTCTTTCCTTCGAGCGCTAATTTCGATCTTAATTTTTTTAATTCCATTTCCGGTA
>CAYNEQ010000088.1:0-3769 GCA_964396295.1 uncultured Gammaproteobacteria bacterium | reverse complement strand
CATTATGGCGGCTGTATAGATGTGCTGAAAAATTATACCGTGAAAGAAATTATTACCAATGGTCACACTAAGCCTGATTCGTTTTGGGCAACGTTTGAGGTTGCTATACAGAGCGAAGGGGCGGTGTTAAAAACCATGGAAGAACCTGAAGTCTGGCAGATAGGCAGTTCTACGTTAGAATTTTTATCACCAGATAAAAATTTAGTGATGAATCTTGATGCGGATGACAGTAATAATTATTCTATCGTGTTTCGGTTGCAAAATAATAATGAAAAATTTTTATTTACGGCTGATATGGAAGTGCTGCTCGAGAATGCGTTGATTCATAAGTATTGTGTAGTTACTTCTACTGTGCCATGTCCGGCACTGCAGGCCGATGTGCTTAAAGTGGGCCATCATGGCAGCGACAGTTCTTCGGGTGAGGATTTTTTGCGGGCTGTCGGAGCAAAATTAGGTATTATCTCGGTTGGGGCGCATAATAAATATGGACATCCCTCGCGACGAGTGCTGAAGAAATTGGAGCGGGCCAGTATGCAGATTTTGCGGACTGATCAGGTGGGGAGTATTGTTGAGCTTTAATCTATAAAATATGGCTTTTTAGGCTTGACAAAGCCTATTTTTTGTGCTATAATTCTCGGTTACGTAAAATTCGTAACAGGTACCCTTTCTTACAAAGGGATGGTCAATCTACAGAGTGCCCAAAGGGAAAAGAACCCTAAGGGCTCACCAATCTGGAGGTCCCATGTCACTACTGCATTCCAAGAAGATCGGTGCGCTGTTGCGTTGCTTCGCTCGCGAAGCCGCCCTCGTCGACAACGCCGTCACGCTCGCCCTCGCGAGCGTCGAACGGATGCTGTCCGTCCAGGTCGGCGGCCGCCCCTTCGTCTCGCGCGTCGAGATCCTCGTTCCCATGGACGATGCCTACGCCGAGAAGGACTGCGGCGAAACCGCGCCCAAGCTGCGTGAGGCCATCAAGGCCAAGGGCTGGAAGAACGTCTTCGTTTCCGAGGTCGAGAAGGGTGACATTTTCGTCATCGTTCTGAATTATGGTAACGCCAAGCTGCTCCGCGCCGGCTGCGATTACGGCATCATCCTCTCCAAGGAGGCCGAGGCCTACTTCACGGCCGAAGCTGCCGAGGATCTGGTCGCTGCCGCCGAAGCCGGGGCGCTCGCGATGGGGCTCGCCATCACCGAGCTGACTGAGTCAATCATGCAGGGCCGTATCGCGAACACGTTCGCGATGTGGGATCTGGTCTCACTCCTCCAGGTGTCGGGGTTTGACCTCCGGTCGGCCAAGCCCAAGAAGGATGCGGCGATCAAGTCCTGTGCGCAAGCCTGGGACAGCGCCAAGAACTTCTACGTCTACGACAACGCGGGCGTGGAAGAGATCGTGCCGCTGATCCGGCTCGTTCGTACCTTCGGCCCGTGCATCGCGCCCATCCTGCCCCGCGGAGAAGGGATCAAGGTCTGGCGATCGCCCGACCCGAACACGGATCCCGAGGGTTACCGTCGTCACCGTGACAAGATGGGGACGAAGTTCGTCCGCCAGAGCTACTTCGCCCAGGCGGAGGGCACCGACCCCGAGTTGTCGTTCCTGAAGGGCGGCGTGATGCCAGCCTACCGACACCCTGACTACATCAAGTAGTCATCGACACCAAGGGTGGCGGCGAGGTCTCCGGTTGTATCAAAATTTATAATTAATTTGTAAAGTTTGATACGGAGATCTCGAAAATTTTTACAAAAGGAACTGTATTTTGCAGTTCCTTTTGTTTTATACAAATTAATATTGACAGCATCTAAATTCTATGATAATATTTAGGTATCAATAAAGAGCTTTCATTATCGAAATGCTCTTTTTTGTTAGCCATTTTTGTGCTAAAATAATTCTAATTAATTTAAAGAAAATAAATATGTCAGAAATCACCAAAGCCATGCAGATGCTCTGCGAAGAAAAAGGTCTTTCTTTTGAGTCGGTATTAGAAGCTATTGAGTTTGCGTTGGCTGCAGCCTATCGTAAAGATTTTGGCAATAAACAGCAAAACATCAAAGTCAAATTCAATCCTGAAAATTCAGATATGAAAGCTTGGGATGTGAAGACTGTGGTAGAAGATATTGCCGAGGATGTGCTCGAGGCAGCGCAAGAAGAATTGACCCAACGCCGGGAAAAAGCCAAAGAAGAAAAACGAGAATTAACCGAAGAAGAAACCGCTGATTTGCCTCACTTCAATCCGAAGACTGAGCTCATGCTTTCGGCTGCTAAAGAAATAGATAAAAAAGTTAAGGTAGGGGATGTGTTAGAAATTCCTCTGGAAATTACGCATGAATTTGGTCGTATGGCCGCTCAGACTGCCAAGCAGGTAATTATCCAAAAAATTCGTGAAGCTGAACGCGGCATCATGTTTAATGACTTCAAAGGTCAGGAAGGCCAGTTGGTCATGGGCACAATACAGCGCGCAGAAGCTAGAAAGGTCCTGGTTGATTTCGGTAAGGTGACTGGGGTGTTGTTGCCAGACCAACAAAATAGCCGTGATCGTTATCGTCCAGGCACGCGCATGAAATTTTATTTGTTATCAGTACAAATGACTCCACGAGGATTGGAAGTTCTGTTGTCTCGCAGTGATGTGGGTATGGTGCGGGAAATTTTCAAACAAGAAATTCCTGAGATTGCCGATGGTCTTATCGAAATAAAAGGCGTGGCGCGCGAAGCGGGCTTCAGATCTAAAGTTGCAGTATTTACCAGTGACAAATCCATTGATCCGATCGGTTCTTGTATTGGTCAGCGCGGCGGTCGTATTAATACGATTATTGAAGAGTTGGGCGGAGAAAAAATTGATGTTATTCAATATAGCGATGATGCTAAACAATATATTGCGCATGCCTTAGCTCCGGCAAAGATTATGAATGTTACCCTTGATGAAGCAAATAAAGTGGCGGAGGTCAGTGTGGTTACAGATCAATTTTCTTTAGCGATTGGCCGCAATGGACAGAATGTGCGTTTGGCAGCTGATTTGACTGGGTGGAGAATCGATGTCGTAGAAGAGGGTGGCAAACAAGAAGCTTCGAGTGAAACGGTAGAAGAGGTGGTAAGTGAAGAAGTAGTTTCAGAAGCAGAGGAAAAGGCAGCTGAATAATTTGTATTATAGTCTTCAAGGGTATAGCAATCCCAAAGGGTAACTCATTAAATTTAAACTATGCTCTCTCTATTTCACACCGTTCTCTACCAACCGATCTTTAATCTTTTTGTGTGGCTATATAACGTTATTCCGGGACATGATGTCGGTCTTGTTATTTTAGCGATTACGGTGCTCGTTCGCTTAGCGCTCTATCCGCTCACCAGTAGCTCTATCAAATCCCAGCGGGCTTTGCAGGACCTGCAGCCAAAAATGGCCGCGATCAAATTACAATATCCAAACGATAAGCAAAAACAAACGCAGGCTACCATGGAATTGTATAAAAATAACAAAGTTAATCCGTTAGCTTCCTGCTTACCAATGCTTATCCAACTGCCGATTTTAATTGCCTTATATAGAGTTCTACAAGACGGACTGCATTCAAAAAATTTGGCTGATTCCCTCTATCCATTTATCAGTAATCCCGGTACGATCAATCAGATCTCGCTTGGATTTTTGAATTTATCTTTGCCTAATACAATTTTAGCGGTGCTCGCCGGTGCGGCTCAGTTCTTGCAGGCCAAGACTATGACCAGAAAATCTCCACCAGCCCAAGCCGGTGAAGGCGCTAAAGATGAGGCGATGATGGTGATGATGAA